>CALPPS020000011.1 GCA_943325515.2 Flavobacterium psychrophilum | reverse complement strand
ATTTCTTGGGATTTAAATCAGGAAAAAATTGGGCAAACCTTCAAATGTATTATTGATAGAAAAGAAGGGCAACATTTCATTGGAAGAACAGAATTTGATAGCCCAGATGTAGATAATGAAGTGCTTATAGATGCTTCAAAATTTTATGTAAAAACAGGAGAATTTGTAACTATAAAAATTATTGACGCCACAGAGTTTGACCTTTATGGTGAACCTGTATCTTTTGTATAACTGTTTATAAAAAGACAAAGAAATTCTTTTAGGTAGGCAAAATATAAATAATTTTCTTAATTGATTTTGTTGCATAATTAAGAGAAATTTAAAATTGAAAATTAAGTTTTAGTATATATTTGTGTTTTAATTATAATCATAAAAAAAATGAGAATTCCTATTAGTTTATTGTGTTTTTTTATTTTTACCAATGTTGTTTTTTGTCAAAATACAATTAAAGACATCAGACAACAAGCAAAAGAATATGAAAGCCTTAGAGAATATAAAAAAGCCATTGATTGCTACTCGAATATCATTAAAATTAATCCAAAAGATTCCTTTGCTTATTTAGATAGAGCTTTAATAAAACAAGTTCTTCTCGATTATAAAGGCGCTATTAAGGATTTTACAATTGCTGGAAAAAATAATCCAACAGAACCCGATTGTTTTTTTTTAAGAGGCATGCTTCTACAAAAAATGAAAGATTATAAAAATGCCGTTTTGGATTACAACAAAACTATGAAGCTAGAGTATAACCCAGATGCATATCGTTTTAGAGGACAGATAAAAGAAGTTTACAAAGATTACAAAGGCGCAATGAAAGATTATAACAAAGCAGCCTCAATGAATAATTATTCTGAAGTATATATTGATAGAGGACTACTAAAATGCAAGTTAAAAGACTATAAAGCAGCCATAGAAGATTTAAATTCAGCAATAGAAATATCACCTTTAGAAGAAAATGTATATTATGCAAGAGCTCAGTTTTATACTGAAACTAAAGACTATAAAAAAGCAATTATGGATTACAATAAAGATATAGAACTAAATAATCAAAAACCCATCTATTACTTAAAAAAAATACTTTTAGAGATTAAATTAAATGAAAATGAAAATGCATGTAATGATTTAATGCTCTATAAAAAGTATGGTGGAAAATTGAATATTAAATTAAATTGTAACTGAAAATGAAAAATTTAAATTATTTATTATCAATTATAACAACTGTAATAACTACATCAACATCCTTCTCTCAACAATTAGAATCTGCTTCAATTGAGGGACCTACTCAAGGCACATCGTATCATATTACTTATTTAGACACTAAACACAGAAACTTACAACCTGAAATCGAAAAGTTATTGGTAGATTTTGACTTTTCTGTTTCAACTTATAATCCTTATTCTATCATAACAAGAGTAAATCAAAATGATAAAGATGTTAAAATAGATAAATATTTTAAAACCTGTTTTAAGAAAGCGAAAGAAGTTTGGAAAAATACCAATGGAGCATTTGATCCCACAGTGTTACCTTTAACTAATATATGGGGATTTGGTCCTGGTAAAAAAACTGAAATTGAAAAAGTAAAAATTGATAGTATTTTGCAATTTGTCGGTTTTGATTTAATAAAATTGAAAGGGAATAAAATAGTAAAAAAAGATGCTAGAGTTGCCTTAGATTTTAACGCATTTGCACAGGGATATTCCGTTGATGTGGTATCTCATTTTTTAAATAAAAAAGGTATTAAATCCTATATAGTAGAAATTGGTGGCGAAGTATATGCCAAAGGAACCGACTTAAATGGTAAAATTTGGACAGTAAACCTAGAAGAACCCAAAGACAACAAAGAAGCTATTAATAATACATTTGCACTCGCTACACTCAATAATTCAGCTATGTCTACATCTGGTAACAACAGACGTTATTTTATTGAAAACGGAATAAAATATGCCCATCATTTAGATCCTAAAACAGGCTATCCTGCAAAAAATAATTTATTAAGTGTCTCATTATTTAGCAAAGATTGTATAACAACTGATGCTAATGCCACTGGTATTTTAGTCATGGGATTAGAAAAAGCAAAAGTATTTTTACACAATCATCCAGAATTAGAAGCAATGATAATTTACTCTGATGATAAAGGAAATTACCAATATTATAAAACTAATGGTATAAAAAATATACTAAAATTTAAAGAATAAAAAAAGCATCCAAAATGGATGCTTTTTTTAAAATTAAATAACTATTATTATCTTTCTAATAAAACTTTATAGGTAGATGTTCTGTTATCATCTGAAATATTGATCAAATAAACCCCATCATTAAATGAAGTAAGATCAACTTTTTTAGTGGTAGCATTTGTTGCTTCTTTAATTTCTTCATTGTAAATTAATTTACCTACAATATCAAATACTTGAATCTTTTTAATATCACTTTTTAAGTCAATATAAAATATTCCTTTTGATGGAATTGGATAAACCACTGCTTCTGGTGCTTTAATAAAGTTTTCAGCAGCCATGGTACTAGGTGCCCAAGCTAATGACATATTTGAAAAATTTGCATTTGTAGGAGTTTGATTTACTGCAGTTGCCCCTTTTGTAAAAGTGAAATAAGCAACAGCTGCTCCTCCATGATCCCAGGTATCTTCTACAGCAACTCTATAATTTCCGTCTGTAACTACCGTTCCGCTAACATTTGTTCCATCCCAAGTAGCCGTTTGTAATGTACCACTAGACCATGATAATGTAGAAGTTGATGCAATACCCGTAGTATTTGAAGCAGATGCTGTTTTCCAAGTAGGTATATGGTTTGATTGAGTATTTTTACCTTTAACTATTAATGATTTTGTAAAAACCCAAGTAGTTCCTGTTGTGTTTTGTTCAATCCATACTGCAAAACATCTTTTCGATCCTGAATAAGTAGCGCTATGAGTTACCTCTCCAATTTTAAAAGTTAAAGTTCCTGCAGTAGTTTGTGCATTAATAGTAGCTGAGGATAATAAAACAGCTACTGCTAATAATTTGTAAATTTTTTTCATAATTTTTGTTTTACTTTTTTATATTAATATTATTGTTTACTCTCTAATTCTAATTTTAAGGATATTTTTGCGGTTTCTGCCAATGTTTTCTTTGCCATTGCAGGAACTTCTAATTTATAATCAATTAATTTAATTACAAAAGTACCTGAGATAGAAGTTTTAGCACCAGCTGCAATAGCCATTTTTGTTTTTACTTTATTTGTAACTCCATGTATGGTTAAATCACCTTCTACATCGTAAGACCCAGATTTACCATCATAACCAACTACTTTTCCTTTGAAACTTGTTTTAGGAAGTTTATCACTCTCCATATAGTTTTCATTGTAGTGTTCCTCCATTAATGGTGATTTGAACTTAAATGATTTCACTAATCCTTGCACTACAAGATCTCCACTAGCTTTATCAAAGATAGAAGAAACAGTATTACTTACTGCAACCACTGGATCCATAGCTCCAGGAACTGTTGCGTCAAATTTTATTTCCCCTGAACGAGTAATCATTTTTTGAGAAAATGAAACAGTTGCAAAAGCAAAACATACTATAGTTAAAATTATTTTTTTCATTGTTTTTATAATTTAATTGTTGTTTGTATTATTAATATTCTCTGTAACCATTATCAATCCAATTTTGTATAGTCGTTATACTTGTGTTTGATAAAGGAGAATCACCTTTAGGCATTTGACTTTCGGTACAATGGCTTGCTTGAACACTGCACAATAAACTAGGTTGAGTTTGAGATGTACCACCATTAGTATATCCATTCACTCCATTATTAAGTTCATAATCCTTTACATTTTGATAGGTGTCTAAATCTGGGAAAGTACCTGTAGTTTGGGCATCTTTATGACAACTAATACATTTACTATCTAAAATAGGTTTAATGTCATTGTTGTAGGTAACATCACCTGGTGCTACTGGTGGTTTTAATTCATCAAATGTTCTAGAATCACAAGAAATAAAGAAAGTAATTCCTACTAATACTGATATTGCTATAATTAATTTTATATTTTTCATATTTATATTTTTTTAAAAAACTCTATACATATTAAATCCGAAAAAGATTCCTTTTCCTTGTTTGATACCTGATGCAGAAGTATAATAAGCTACATCATTCATTGTTTGACTATTAGACAAAACTAATTGAAAAACGTGCCCTCCAGTTTCTATATCCATTCCTAAAGTTATTGGATTATGGTAAACATTATCATAATCTTCTGGTAAATTTAATCTTGCGGCATAATCCAAATTAATACTTAATCTTTTAGAAATTTTGCATCTGGCTCCGCTTCCAATTAAAAAAGTATTTTTTTGTTCTGTTAATTCATCATATAAATTTTTATGAACTAAAATTGAATTAACTTGAAAAGATATTGAATTATTGAATTTTCTTGAAATAATTAATTGTGATGTATAAGAATATCTATCATTTGCTTTTAAATCTGGATATAAATCCGTTTTTAAATCCGTTCTAATATCCATAGTATTGTATCCTACAATAGTCACAGGAAAACCACCATCCAACTGATTAGCAAATTTATATTTTGCGGCAAATTCAAATGTTTTATTATTTTTAACTCTTGACGCACCTAATGAAAGCCAATTAGTTACTCCATAAATACCGCCAAATTTAGTTGTTGCAGCATCTAAACCATAAAAGTTATTGTAGCCATCTGTAATATCACCAAAACGGTGAGAAACTAAGAAATAAAATTCCCCTTTAGCAGGAAGTTTAGTGGATTGCATGTTTGCAACTTGCAAACCTTTGAAAGCAGCAGCAGAAATTTCTTTGTGATCGGATTTGGTTGCATCTAATTCGTTCATCAGATCATCTTGTGCGTTGGCAAAACCAAAACAAAAAAGAAAAAAAGCTGAAAATGTGATTTTTAGTAATTTCATTTTTAATTTAATTATTAATTTATTGAACATTGATCCATATTTACGCTTCCCATAAGATCGTCATAACCTATTACTCTCCCTTTCACAACTACTTTTTGATCTTTTTTTATTGACGAATCTAGGGTTGAAAAATTACAATTTACTATATCATCTACTATTACTTCTTTTCCATTTACAGAAGTTACAGTTCCAGAAATAGCTACTGGTTTTTCTAAATATTTTTTATTGGAAGCATCAGCATTTGAAATAAACTCATCTACAATTGCTTTAGACGAAACCGTGAAAGCAGTTTCTTCTGACTGAATGTCTCTTTTACCACCATAATTAATATACAATCGCATCGAAATAAATCCAACTGCAATAACAACTATAAATAGTAGTAGTATTTTAAGTTTTTTGTTCATCCTTTTTTTGTTTTGAAATTCAAATATAAATATTGTAAATGAAATTTGTATCAATTACTATTTAAATTTGATATTGAAACAAACAAATATATAACAACCCTACACTAAGTTTTCTTAAGATTTGATTAAGTGACTATTACATCATCTAAATACTACAATGTAAGAAGTCCAAAATCTTTTAAATTATTAATAGATTTTGAATACCAAAAGAGTTCAAAGTCTTCAAAATGAGTTTCAAAATCGGTTTTAATTTGAGCAAAGGTTTGGTTTTTGTTTAGGGAAACAGAAAGTGTTTCTAGCATTGTAACAAGCCATTCGGCTATGTCTTTTTCTAAAGAAATTTCGAAAGTTTCTTTTTTATTGTGGAAAGTGATTTTCATCATTTCCCAAAAATTTCCTTTTTTAGATTTGGTAAAAGTTTCTGTTAAGGGCTTTCTTCCTATCCAAATAATTTTTGCAGAAGGTTTTGTATTAAAACTATCTTCCTTCTCCAAACATGAAACAATATAATCGGATGGAATTGTAGTATTGGGAATTTTGAAATCAAACCAGTCTTGCAGTTCATAATCAAAACAGATTCCGTGCATATAATTAAACAACGATTTCTTGAGTCCAAAACTGAATTTATCGTGATTGATTCCTGTTTTGTCTTTGAACTGAATATCATTATTAGCAAAAGTAATTTCGTTCTGTTGAGGAATTACTCCAAATTCTTCTGGGAATAATCCCACGGGACTATGAGCCGTCATGGCAAACTGATGCCAAAATCCTGATTGTATACTACCTAATTCAAATAGTTGACGCACCATTTCCAAACTATCAATCGTTTCTTGAACGGTTTGTGTGGGGTAGCCATACATTAAATAGGCATGAACCATGATGCCGCTTTCGGTGAAATTTCGAGTTACTTGTGCCACTTGTTCAACAGTTACTCCTTTTTTTATGAGTTCCAATAATCTATCGGAGGCTACTTCTAATCCGCCAGAAACAGCGATGCATCCAGAAGCTTTTAGTAACATACATAAATCAGAAGTAAAACTTTTCTCGAAACGGATATTGGTCCACCATGAAACGGTTAATTTTCTTCTGAGGATTTCTATAGCTACTTCACGCATCAATGCTGGGGGAGCTGCTTCATCTACAAAATGGAAACCATTTTCGCCCGTTTGTGCTATCATTTCCTCCATCCTATCCACCAAGGTTTTGGCCGCAATAGGTTCATAAAGTTTGATATAATCCAAAGAAATATCACAAAAGGTGCATTTTCCCCAATAGCAACCGTGTGCCATGGTTAGTTTATTCCATCTACCATCACTCCAGAGACTGTGCATTGGGTTGGCTATCTCAATCACAGATATGTATTTATCTAATACTAAATCGGAATAATCTGGCGTACCAACTTCTTCTTGTTTATAATCTTTTTTGGTTGAATTATTTTTATAAACTACTTCGTTGTTTTCAAGAAGAAATGTTCGTTTATACTTTTTATTAATTATCAATTCTTCATTATCAATTATCAATTGTTCATTATCAATTATCAATTCTTCATTATCAATTATCAATTCTTCATTATCAATTATCAATTGAATAGGTAATTCTCCATCATCTAATGTTATAAAATCAAAGAATTCAAATACTCTTTTGTCCTTTAAATCGCGAAGTTCGGTGTTGGGAAAACCACCTCCCATAGCGACTTTTATTTTTGGGAAATGCGTTTTTATGTATTGTGCGCAACGAAAAGCACTATATAAATTACCCGGGAAAGGAACCGAAATACAGACCAATTTAGGTTGTGTTTGTTGTATTCTTTCGGCTAGGATTTTTAAACTAATTGTATCAATATAAGTCAACTCATTTTGCAGATGGGAATACAATTCATCAAAAGAATTAGCACTTCTGCCCAATCGTTCGGCGTAGCGACTGAAGCCAAAATTTTCATCCACACATTCTACAATGTAATCAGATAAATCTTCGAGGTATAATGTAGCTAAATGCTTTGCCTTGTCTTGCATGCCCATGGAACCAAATGCCCATTCCATATCGTCTTGTTGCTGGAAACGTGATGCTTCGGGAAGGAAATTTCCTGAGCAAATTTGTCGGGCTAGGGTTTGGTTTTTCCCCTGGAGGAATTGTATAACTTCATCTATGGTGTTGATGTAATCTTGTTTTAGAGAATAAATTCGTTGTAGGTTGGAGGTTGGAAGTTGGAAGCTGGAAGCATTGAAAATAGAATTCAATCCTTCTTTGGAGAATAGTTCTAAAATCACTTCTATGCCCAAATCCATTTGGAAGCAAGAAATATTTTTGGTATTCAAAAATCCTTTCAAGTAGGCCGTTGCGGGATAAGGCGTATTGAGTTGGGTAAATGGTGGTGTGATTAAAAGAAGGTGTTTCATTTATTTTTTTGGTAACGAACAAATGTAACGGTTTGTCTTAAAACAAAAAAATCCCAAGCTAGTATCTTGGGATTTTGGTTTAATCTTGCTTAATGGTGATGACCACATCGTCATCAAACTTATACTCGCCTTTGCGGTAGAGTTCTTTGCCAGGCAGTTCTACTTCATAGGTATAAGTGCCTTTGGGCAGCTCCACAAAACACTCTTTATTGTCTTTTTGGATGACGAGTTCTTTCTTAACATCTACTCCGTTATCGCTTTTACCAGCTATTCTGTAGGTGATTTTAGTAACCATTTTGTTTTTGATACAAACGGATTCTATCACATCACTGTTTATGTCATTGCCACGTTTTGATTTAAATATAGAAATACCACTCAAGAGCAGCTCGCCACCTTTGAGAACATTGCCTACATCGCCTTGTGAGAACATAAAAACAGGGAAGAGAATAGCTGAAATTAAATAGATTTTTAATTTCATGACTATGATTTTTTTAAGAAACTAAACCACTACCAAAATGAGTAGCGGTTTAGTTTTGGATTGTTCTTTTTATTTAGTTTACGAGTAATATAATCGTTATGGTGAGGGATATAATGAAAAAAAATTAATTTGTTTTCTTCCTTAATACAAATAAACTTTTAATATCTTTTGATATACTGTCTGGAAATTTTATAATTTCCATATTGTAATCATTAACATTCTTAATTTTTTTTAAGGTATCTATTGTGTAAAATTTATTTTCAAAAAACACATAAACTTTTGATTGATCAGATTTACTATTCAAAATACTACGCACTTGATTATCTGTCGTATTACCTTCTACAGTAAAACTACTTTTTATTTCTTCTTTTTTAATAAAATTATCTGTTTTTACTTGAGCAAACGATAATGAAGATTTAAAAAAAACTACCAAATAAATGACCTTAATCAATTTCATTATTATATTTTTTAATTATTATTATATTTTTTAATTATTATTCTTTTGTTTGCAAAACGCTTCATTATAACCTGCACATTTGTCTGGAAGTGTTTGTCTTGTAGAAAGAGAGGCAGGAATAAAGTAAGTAGCACCTCTATCATCAGTGATCAAAGTTCCATATATAAAGCATTTGGAACCTGCATTGTAGAAATAACCATGTTGTATGCTCCATCTATCAGCATTATTATTTCTAATTACATAACCATAAGTTTCATTACCATTTGTTTTGTCTTTCGCTATCACCTCTTCAATTTGTTCGGAATACAATTTAAATGGATTTAAAGATTTCACGTTTACTTCTACTTCTTCAACATCAGAATCGCCAATACTAGCAGGGTCATTTATCTTATCCAAACTTTCAATTTTCAAAAATTTTAATTTAATTCTTAAATTCTCTAAACTCATTGGTATATAAATCCCTCTAACTGCTCTTTCTTTTGCAGTAGCTAATGTTGCATTTCCAATCTTGTTAATATCATCTGTTGCTAAAACCACAAAATCACTATTTGAGAAAGTCAATCTTACATTGGCTTTCAAAGCGTTGAAAGCTTCTGATTCCATAGAGCTGGCTAATTCTTTTGCTAAAGCTCCTTCTTCATCAACGGTAAAAACGTTATTTGTAAATCCTTCTTTGTAAACTAAATCAAAAGTAACAATACTTTTCTTTTCTTCGGCAATACTGGTTACTTTTTTTACAATTTCTTGAAGACGTTCATGGTCTTCTGCTGATAACTTTTTTTGGGCATTCCCAACAAATCCTAACACTACCATGGCTATCAAGCCAAAAATTAATTTTTTCATTTTTAATTGTTTTAAAATTATACATTTTTTCTTTTAACAAAACTTTTCTCGAGATATTTTGATATGGTAAAATTGCACGATATACTTGAATATAACAATGTGATTTTTTGAGCATATATGTGAATTTTTGAGCATATATGTAATTTTTTAAGCATATATGTGTGAAGTAAAACATAATTTATTATTTTTATTATAATAAATATAAATGATATGAAAAACGCCCCTTTTATACCAAAAGAAAAACATAAAAAAATGAGAATCGCTAAAGGATATAAACAAACACTTTTTGCTGAAAAAGCAGCCATGGATCAATCGCAATACAGCAGAAGAGAAACTGGCAAAGTAACTATTTCGGAAAAGGAATGGGAACGATTTGCCAAAGTGCTTCAAGTAAATAAAGAAGAAATTTATGATAGTGAACTAAGGGTTACCAACATTGTGAATAATGCTGACAATAAAGATAATCCGATAAATGCTTTTGAAATAACCATCAAAGCACCCAATAATTTGTTTGATGATTTAAACAAAAAAATAGATTTCTTGATTACCAAGTTTGATCAAAGCCGACCATAATTTATAGAGTCATAAGTTGCTTATATAATTTTATTAATACATTATTTACACAAGCATCTCTAGTATGTTGACGGGGATCACTAACTGATGCGAAACATAAGAATAAACATTTTTCAGCCACAATATTCAATAAAAAAAATAGTTTATCTTTACAAAACCAAATAAACTGAGACTGAAAACTGAAAACTGCAAACTGAAAATTATCCTTTTAACCAAGCCGTGTTTAGTTTTTCTTTGGAAGTATCCGACATTTTGTATCCTTCTTCTTCTTCTGTGTCTAATTTTACTTCACCGTTAATAGTTTGTCCTACTCCATCTCTTTTGATTTTTAAAGTGATAGCATCTCCTGATTTCCAGTTTTGACTTTCTATTATCAAATCATAGATGTTATCAAGATTATATGATTTATTATTGATAGACTCAATAATATCATCACCTTTCAAACCTAGATTCGTCATAAAGCCGTTTAAATCATCGCTAGGAATTATCATTATTTCTTTAGTAGTAGGATTTACAGTAATAAAAGGTGTTGATTGATCTTTCAAAAAGGGATTTACGGGTGTTTGAATTTTGGTTTTAGTAACACCTACTTTCGCAAAATATACTTCATAAGGAATTGGTGTTTGTCCTGCTACATAAGTATTTAAAAACTCGCCTATTTCTGGATAGGTTAATGAAACTATTTTAGCGAAAAGTTCCTCGTCATTGAATGGTTTTGACGGACCATATTCTTTGGATAATTTTTTCATCAAATCTAAAATGCCTCTTTCTCCATTACTTTTTTCGCGAATAATAATATCAATACACATTCCTATCAATGCTCCTTTTTCGTAAACATTTAAGTATTGGTCTTTGTAGGGTTCAACCAAAACATTAGCACTCATTTCTGTGAAAGACATCGTGTCATTTAGATTGGATGCATTATTTATTTTGCCTGACATCCTTTGGTAAAACTCATCAGAGTCAATTAATCCTTGATTTACTTGGAATAGATTCGCAAAATATTCAGTAACGCCTTCATACATCCATAGGTGCTTTGACATTTTTGGGTCGTTGTAATCGAAATATTGAATTTCTTTAGAATGAATGCTTAATGGAGTCACTGTATGAAAAAATTCGTGAGATACAACATCTTTAATTTGTTCGCCCAAAGCTTCTGTAGGCATCATATCAGGAAAACATACTGTTGTAGAAGTGTGGTGCTCTAAAGCTCCAAAACCCTTGGCGTCATTGCCTTGCATATCTGAAAGATATAACAAAACTGTGTATCGTTTGTTGGTATTAATTGAACCTAAAAAGGCTTTTTGTGCGCGCATTGTTTTTTCCAAATCGGGCAACAATGATTTGGCAGTATGCGTTCCAGTAGGAGAATAAACACTGAAAAGAATTTGCATTCCATCAACTGTAAAGGTTTCATAATCAGGTTTTGAATACATTATTGGATTGTCTCCTAATTCAAAATAACGTGAAGTAATAAAATTATCTACTGTATCGCTTTTATCAATATCTATCATAGAGGTAGCACCAAAAAGCGTTGCTGGATGCAAAATAGTGACATTTTGTTGAATTTCTTTTTTCCCGTCAAAATAACCTATAAAACAATGTGTATTTAGCATAAAACTTTTGCCTTCCAAAATATTACTTCCTGCTGGAGAAAAAATATCTTCTTTGCCAAATCCACCTCCTTTTTCGGTATCATAGGTATCATTTACCCAATAGGTTATAGTATTTAATGCTTTTGCATTAGTAATTTTCCATGAATTGTCGTCTGTTTTTGAGGTCAGAATTTCTTTTCCTGATTTATCAAAAGCTTTCAAATCATCAATCAGTTTTCCGTAATTGTCTGTAGAATAAGTTCCAGGTACTGTTTTAGGAATATGAAAAATAATCTCATTTGAAGTGAATTTTGGCGGAGTAATCGTTACCATCACTTTATCATCTTTCACTTGGTTTAAATCTATAGTTATTTTTACTTGTTCTTTCTCAACTGATTTTGCTGAAGATTTTTTTTGTGCCGTTGCATTAAAAGTGACTAGCGATAGTACAAAAACGGCACTAAGAATTAGTTTTTTCATATTTGAATAAATTTATTTTTTGAATAAGTCATCAAAAGTAATCAATAGTTACAATTGATTTTAACCTTTTAGAGATGATTAACTAAATACCACAAAAAAAACTCTTGATAAACAAGAGTTTTTTTACTAATCAAATTTATTTTTAATATAATATTTACTGTCTAAATCTTCATCAAAATCATCGATAATTGGTTTTGGTTTTGGTTTACTTCCTGCGGCTTTCTTTTTCCAAAGTTCAAATTTATCTTTGGTAAGACGTTTACGCATTAATTCGGTGACTTCATTTTCAGTAAGTCCAAATTCCTCTTTAATTACTTCAAAAGGTCTTCTTTCCTCTTGAGCCATACTGACAACTCTTTCGATTTGTTCGTTATTAAATTCTGATAATTTACTTTTTTTCATTGCTGTAAAAGTATTTTTTAAATAGATTTCCGTTGATTAATTCAAACCCAATATTAATAAAAAAAATAATTAGTTTTCAAAAGCATATATTTTTTTTCTACAATTATGTATTTGGGGAGCGATATTTTTGAAAAGGGATGGCTAGTAAATTAACCAGTTTGTTATTCTCTTCTGGGTTCATGTGTGTGTCAACCCCATAAATAAGTTTATCTCTGTCTAGAGTTTTGAAGGTTCCAAATAATCTATCCCAAACGGAAAAAATGTTACCATAATTGCTATCTGTGTAGGGCAAAACATAGTGGTGATGCACTTTATGCATATCGGGCGAAACAATTAAATAACTTATAAAATTATCTAGCTTTTTTGGTAAAATAATGTTAGCATGATTGAATTGGGTGGCAATAACAGACATTGTTTGGTATAAAAAAACCATCCACATTGGACATCCAACCATTAAAGCTCCTAGCGTTGTAAAAATAAATCGCAAAACACTTTCTCCAGGATGATGACGATTGGCGGAAGTAGTATCAATAAATGTGTCCGTATGATGTACCAAATGAAAACGCCAAAGAAATTTTACTTTATGCTCTACAAAATGCACCGTATAAGCACCAATTAAATCTAAAAGTAACAATCCAACAATAGTATAAATCCATGGATTAAAACCTGACAACCAGTTCAATATGCCAAAGTGATTTTCAGTTGTCCAATTAGCAGTTTTTAGCAAAATTAAGGCTAAGCAAAAATTGACAATAATCGTTGTTACAGTAAAAAAAATATTGATACCAGCATGTTGCCATTTATTATACTTAAATTTTAAAAAAGGCACGGCAGTTTCTATCAACCAAAAAAACGCAATTCCTCCTGCTAAAATCATAGCTCTATGAGAAGATGGAATACTCGAAAAATAATTAATTATTTCGTTCATATTTGTATATTTATTTCAAATGTAACAAATAGTATTATTTGATAATTCGGAAAGTGAGATTTATTCTTGGTCCAATTATTTTAGAAGTTTTAGGAATTTGATGTTTCCAAAAATGCTGCGTAGTGCCTTTCATCAACAATAAACTTCCGTGCTCTAGATTTATTTTTAGTTTTTGGTCTTTCAAAATATTGTGTTGCAAATGAAAAAATCGTTCTGTTCCAAAACTTACAGAAGCAATAACTGGATTGCTCCCTAATTCCTTTTCATTATCAGCATGCCAGCCATTGCTGTCTTTTCCGTCGCGATACTGATTTAGTAAAACGGTAGTGAAATTTTCATCACAAACCGCTTCAATTTCGTTTTTGATATACATCAATAAAGGATTCCAAGGTTTGGGGTGCATGACAATATTTGAATAAGCGTATGGTTTTCCTTCATTCCCAAAAAGTGCTGTCAATCTTGGTTGAGGATAAGTTTTTCCAAAGACAGTAATATCATCTTGTTGCCAAGGAATTTCTTGTTGCAATTTCTTAAATAATTCGTTAGCACGATTATTATCAAAGAAGTTTGGATAATACTCAATGTCTGAATCGGGAAAATCAAAATGTATATTTTTTGAAGGGAACAATGAATTCAAAATTAATGCTTCTTAAAATTAATATTCATAATTACAATAGCTAGAATGATCAATATTATTCCAATCCATTGAGATAAAATTACATTTTCGTTAAGAATAAAAAAAGCCATTGTAACAGAAACAGGTAATTCGAGAGAGGAAACTATGCTACCTAAACCTATACCAGTTAATGGAAAACCAGCATTTAATAAGATAGGTGGAATAACTGTTCCGAATAAAGCTAACACTATTCCCCATTTTGCAAAAATACCAAAATTAAAAGGTGTTACTTGTGTAAAAAGTGCAAAACCAAAAACAATTATCGCTCCACCAAGCAACATATATAAACTTCTTTGTGAGGCAGAAATTCCTGTAGCAATTCTGTTAGAGGTAAACATAGTAGTTGTAAAAGAAGCTGCTGCTAACATTCCCCAAATAATTCCTCTCCAATCCAATTCAATAGTTGAACTTAATAGATTGGTTGCTAAAATAGTTCCGAATAAAACAATAATTACCGAAAGTATTTTTTGCAATGAAGGTGCTTTTTTGTCTAAAAACCATTCGAGTAAAACACTCATCCAAACCGTTTGCATCAACAAGACGATACCAATAGACACTGGAATATATTTTACTGCTAAATAATAAAAAACACTTGTCATTCCTAAAGAGGTTCCAGCTATCATTAATTGAAAAATATTTTTTCTTGAAGCTTTGATTACAGTTCCTTTATTTCTGTTTTTTTGAAAAAAATTTATTAGTAATAAACCAAGTATTCCTAAAATAAACTGAGAAGAAGTCACTTCTGCTGTAGTATAGTTTTCATCATAAGCTAATTTTACAAAAGTAGCTAGCATTCCATAGCTTGTAGCTCCAAGTCCAACCAGAAAAACTCCTTTCAATACTTTATTTTCAAACATAATTTTCTTTTTTAAAAAGCGGATAAAGATATAGAATAGAAACTGTTTACAGGGAAGTAATTTAAAACAAAAAAACCATCACTATAAAGTAATGGTTTTATTATTGAGCCGGCGGAGGGACTCGAACCCACGACCTGCTGATTACAAATCAGCTGCTCTAGCCAACTGAGCTACGCTGGCGTCTCAATGTGAGTACAAATATAAAAGTCAAATTTAATTCACCAAAATATTTTTACACTTTTTTATTGTTTTTTCTAATTACAAAGCATTGATTTTTTCAACCAATTGATTTGCAGTTTGTTCTAATTCAACATTGATTTGTTTGAAGTGTGCTTTTTTATTTTCTACGTTTTTAGCATTCACTTTAGTAATTAAACCATCAAAAGACTCAATTGCTTCATCAATAATAGCGTTTGTTTTATCAGATGGTTTTCCTGAAGAAGTCATTTCATAAATGTATACTGCTTCAATAATATCTCCTAAAACAAAATTGATGTCTTTTTTTAAATTTTTAACACTTCCCATTTTTTTGTAAATTTTAAATTTGGCGCAAAATTACATTATTTCTTTAGATTACAAACTACGAAATATAAATTTCTAATACAGAAGCATTTCCATTGAATTGAAAATCAGTCAATGAAGCAGGTATTAAAAGGGTGTCGCCTTTACAATATTGAAAAATTTCTTTATTAATTGTCATTTCAAAACTTCCATCAACACACATATAAACAGTAAAAGAGTTTTGGTTTTTATTCACTTTTACTTCTCCATTCAAAGGAATTATATTAGTGGTAAAAAAGCGACAATCAACTATTGAATTAGTAACATTTTCTTTTTTTGAATAGTCTTTTTGTGCTTCTACGGTTTCATAATTTATAGCTCCTAAAGCTAAATCAATATGCAACTCACGCAAATTTCCATTAGCATCTACTCTATCAAAGTCATAAAGACGATAAGTAATATCCGATTTTTGTTGAATTTCTGCAATCACAGTTCCAGCACCAATGGCATGAACAGTTCCTGTTTCCAAAAAGAAAACGTCACCTTGTTTTACTTTTTTGGTATCTAAAATAGTGAGCAACGTTTTATTATTTAGGTTTTGAACATATTCCTCTGCAGAAGATTTTTCTTTGAAACCTAAAATCAAGCGGGCGTTTTCATCAGCTTGCATTACGTACCACATTTCTGTTTTTCCAAACGAATTGTGACGCTCTTTTGCTAGTTTATCATTTGGATGTACCTGAATAGACAAATCTTCGCGAGCATCAATATATTTAAAAAGTAAGGGGAATTGTTTTCCAAATTTTGCGTAAACAGTAGTTCCTAAAATAGCTTCGGGAAATTCATTAATCAAATCGTTTAGTGATTTTCCTTTATAAACTCCATTAGAAACAACACTAACATCATTTTCAACTGATGAAATTTCCCAACTTTCCCCAGTAATATTAGATATTATAGGTTTGTTGAGATAAGTTTTTAATTTGGTTCCACCCCAAATTCTTTCCTTCAAAATGGGTTCAAATTGTAACGGATATAATTTCATCTACAAGATTTTAAACAAACTTACATTCTTTTCAGAATTTCGAGTGCTTTTTGAATGTGAATTTTTGCTGATGTGTTATCAAAAATTAATTGAACAACTCCATTTTTATCAATAACATAGGTAGCTCTTCCGGGAAGTAAACCCAAAAAATCATTTGGAACGCCAAATTGTGTTCTAATCTTTTTATCAAAATCAGAAAGCAATATAAAAGGAAGTTTGTAACGAGAAATAAACTTTTGATGGGATGGCAAGCTATCACTACTAATTCCTATTACTTCTGCTCCTAATGCTTTAAAATCTTCATATTGGTCGCGAAAGGCACAGGCTTGAATGGTGCAACCCGGTGTATCATCCTTTGGGTAAAAATAAATCACCAAGGGCTTGCCAATATAATCAATTATACCAAAGGAATTCCCCTTGCTATCAATAGAAGTGAAAAAAGGAATTTTATCGCCTACTATAAGTGCCATTATTCTCCTTTATAGGTTACAAAATTTCGTGGTGTTTCATATAACACAACCTCTAAATCTTTATTTGTATCAATATATTTTCTAAGCTTTTGCCAAATAACCACTGCTATGTTCTCGGCAGTTGGATTTAAATCAGAAAAATCGGAAACATCTAGGTTTAGATTTTTATGATCGAAAGCATTTTCAACATGTTCTTTAATTAAATCGGCTAGAATTTTAACATCAATTACAAAACCTGTTTCTTGATCAATTTCTCCAGTAACCGAAACGATTAGTTCATAATTATGTCCATGAAAATTGGGATTATTGCACTTGCCAAAAATGGCATCATTTTTTTCTGTAGACCAATCTTTGCGATACAATCGATGTGCCGAGTTGAAATGGGCTTTTCTTGATACTGTAACTTTCATAGTGATTTAGGCTTTTTAATTAACGATTGTTGATTTATGATTGTTGATTAACGAATTAAGATTGTTGATTTTTATCATTCCGAAATCTCAAATCAAAAATCAGCATTCTTAAATCTTATGTTCTTCTAGGAAATGATAAAATTTGTCGAAAATAATTTTGAACCAAACGGTGTAGATACCGGGATTAAGAAACATGTCTTTTTTTACCTCTTCTAATTTCATCCATTTCCAACTTTCTACTTCTTCAGGATTGATGATAGGTTCTTCATCATAATAACCAATCATGACATGGTCCAATTCATGTTCGGTCAAACCATTTTCAAATGGTGCTTTGTATATAAAATGAAACAATTCTTTAAGTTCAGTTTTAAATCCCATTTCATCAAACAATCTTCGTGTCCCAGCTTGTATATTAGTTTCTGCTTCACGCTGGTGACTGCAACAAGTATTGGTCCAAAGTAATGGTGAATGGTATTTGTGATGAGCACGCTGTTGTAGCATAATTTCATTATTTTTATTTAACACAAAAACCGAAAAAGCACGATGTAAAATTGCCTTTTCATGTGCTTCTAATTTATTCATTAACCCGATAGGTTCATCTTGTTCATTCACCAAGATTACTTTTTCTTCATCCATAATTTTAAATAATCTTCCAAAAATACGAAAAAAAATAAGGCTTAATAATTACAAACCTCGAACAACCGTTAAACTTTCCTTAAATGATAACAATTTGCAATCTAACTGACATTTTGAGTGGTAATTGTAATGTAAATTTGTACTTGATTTAAATCAATTACTATGAAAAAATACTTTTTTAAGTTCATACTTTTGACACCACTATTCATGTTGAATGCTTGTGGGCAAATTAACAGCAACCAAAACTCAATAAAAAAAACTACTACTATGGAAAACGTGATTTCAAAACCCGAAAATCCTTATTATTCAAATACAGACAATACAAAGTTAAATGTATCAGATGCTGAATGGAAAAAAGTTTTATCAGCTGATTTGTATGCTGTTGCTCGAGAAGCTGATACCGAAAGAGCATTCACTGGAAAAATGTGGCAATCTGAAACCAAAGGCACCTATTATTGTGCTGCTTGTGGATTGAAACTTTTCAAATCAGAACAAAAATTTGTGAGTAGTTGTGGTTGGCCAAGTTTTTTTGAACAAGAAAACAAAAATAGCGTCGTTTTCAAAGATGATAATTCTTATGGTATGAAACGTACCGAAGCGCTTTGTGGCAGATGTAACAGCCATTTGGGACATCTTTTTGACGATGGTCCAGAGCCAACTGGAAAACGCTATTGCATGAATGCCATTTCCCTAGACTTTGTTCCAGATGGAGTTACCTCAGCTACAGGAAATTTGGAAACTGTAGTTCTTGGTGGTGGTTGTTTTTGGTGTGTGGAAGCTGTTTACGAAAACCTGGAGGGCGTAAAAAGTGTCTATTCTGGTTATGCAGGTGGAACAGTTGAAAATCCTAGTTATGAAGAAGTTTGTACAGGCAGAACTGGTGCCGCAGAAGTCGTTGAAATCACGTATGAGAAATCCAAAACAAACTTAGACGAGATATTCCAAGTGTTTTTTACTGTTCACGACCCAACAACACTAAACCGTCAAGGCGCAGATTCCGGAACGCAATACCGTTCTGCCATTTTTTATAAAAATGAAAATGAGAAGATAGTAGCTGAGAGTTTAATTCAAGAGTTAAATGAAAAAGTTTTTTCTAACAAAATTGTAACCACACTTGAACCATTGCAGAAATTCTATAAAGCAGAATCCTATCATCAAGGGTATTATCAAAATAATAAAAACCAACCCTATTGCCAAATGGTAATCCAACCGAAGCTTGAAAAATTTGAAAAGGTTTTTAAAGAACGATTAAAAAAGAAATCGTAATTTTAAAATCATATTTAACACGGATATCACAAATTAGCAAAGATGAATTTGTGGTAATTTGTGATATCTGTATTTAACTTTTTTTATAAAATATAATCAGTAGTAATAAAGTTAGATTCCTTGCTGTTTAATAAAGCTTGCAAGATTTCGTTATTATAAGCATTATCTTTTGAGGCTACAAATGTTCTGATAGAAAAAGAACGCAATGCATCATGAATACTCAAAGTCCCTACAGCGGAGTCTTTTCTTCCCGTGAATGGATACACATCAGGACCACGCTGGCATGAACTATTCAAATTCACACGACAAACCAAATTGACCAATGTATCTATAAGTGGAGCAATTGTTTTAATATCTTTACCAAATAAACTCACTTGTTGACCATAGTTAGACTCAGCCATATCGTTCAACGGTTCTTGAATGTCTTTGAAAGTCAAAATAGGAATTACGGGGCCAAATTGCTCTTCATGGTAAACCCGCATTGCTTTGTTAATTGGAAATAAAACCGCAGGGAAAATATAATTTTCGGTGCGCTCGCCACCTTTGGTATTAATAACTTTTGCGCCTTTGGTTGTAGCATCATCTATTAATTCTTGAATATAATTTGGTTTTTCAACTTCGGGTAATGGTGTCAAGGACACGCCTTTCTCCCATGGGTTTCCAAAAGCTAACGCATCAACTTTCTCCACAAATCTTCGGTTGAATTCTTCTGCAATTGACTCGTGAACATATAGAATTTTCAAAGCCGTGCAACGCTGTCCATTAAAAGAAAGTGTTCCCATTACACATTCCTGAATAGCCAAATCCAAATCGGCATCAGGAAGAATAATCGCAGGATTTTTTGCTTCCAATCCTAAAATCAAACGCAAACGATTTTTATTTGGATGCTGGTCTTGCAGAGCAATAGCAGACTTACTATTGCCAATCAAAGCCAAAATATCTATTTTTCCAGATTTCATTATTGGTGATGCCACATCTCTACCTCTACCATATACAATATTAATAACACCTTTGGGAAAACTACTTCTGAACGCTTCAAGTAGCGGAGAAATCAGTAGTACTCCGTGTTTAGCAGGTTTAAAAATCACAGTATTACCCATAATAATGGCAGGAATTAATAACGAAAAAGTTTCATTCAACGGATAATTATAAGGGCCAAGACACAATACAACACCTAACGGACCTCGACGTACCATAGCATTTACACCTTGACTTTTGGAAAAACGAGCAGATCTTCTATCTAATTGTTTGTAATCTTCTATGGTGTCGTAAATATATTCGACCGTTCTGTCAAATTCTTTCTCTGAGTCTCCAAGTGATTTTCCTATTTCCCACATCAAATATTTGACTACTTCGCTACGAGTGGTTTTCATTTGAGTGACAAATTGCTCCATGCATCTAATTCGTTCACTGACTTTCATTGTTGGCCATGTTCCTTGTCCTTTATCATAAGCATCAACAGCAGATTTGATAACTTCATCGGCAGCAGCTTCGCCCATTGTTGGTATGGTGCCAAGTAATGTTGGTGCATAAATCTCAGTCGAGGATATTGTGGAAAAAACTTCGGAGGTTTCGCCTGTCCATTTTTTTAGTTCGCCATTAACGAGATAAGTATTTTGATGTAATACATTTGTAATTTGGAATTCTTCTGGTATAAAATTCATCTTGAAGTTTTTACGTTAAAAGTTTTTATTAAATATTGATTTTAATTAGTAGTGAAATAAATTATTAAAATTAAAAATCTGCTTAGATATTATTCAGAAACTAAACTTTCTAAATAAGCAAGAAAACGAGAAATTATTCCCCTTTTATTAGCTAAATAATCCTTGTTGATAGCATTATTTTCAAAAGCCCTGAATGTCGAAACAAAAAAAGCAATGAAACAAAAAACTACAACTGAGGTGAAAATTAAAATGTCTAAATTTTTCATTTATTTTTTGAGTTTGAGATTAAAGAAAATTAATAACCCAACAATTGTAGGTGGCCACAGACCTATAAAAATTGCTTTTTTGAAGTTATTCTCAACTAAATAAATGTATTCAGATATAAAAATTAAACATACCACAATAACTAAAATAAAGAGTTCAGATTTTTTAAATTTATTAAACATAATTAAATTTTTCTATTTTTTAAATTATTAATTAACCGTTATTAAATTAAACATTTACAATGTTTTTGTAAATTTACATATTATTTATCAATATATTGTTTAATACTTTTAATTTTTAATTAAACAAAAAACAAAATCAACTTATGGTAGTATCAAAATTTTATAATTATTTTTTATCTGAAAAAGTAAAAGAAAAGAGCGAAATAATTATCGTTTATGTAGCTATAATAAGTTTTTTAATGCACCTAGCAATAATTGGTTTGGTCAATTTGGATATTATCACAATCGATGACAATTCAAGATTATTGAGCAACCCTATATCGGCAATTTATACCCCATTTTCATTTATACTTATATATGAAGTATATCTATTACTCTATTATTTACCCAAATCTACCGCTATTTATATCGGGAAGCAATATGAAATAATCGCACTTATTGTAATAAGAAGAATTTTTAAAGACTTATCACACATTGAATTTTCATCAAACTGGTTTGCCATTAAAAATGATATTTTATTCACTAGTGATTTGGTTGCCATTCTCATCATGTTTTTTCTAATATTTATTTATTACAAATTAGTAAAAGAAGGCAGCAAGAATGAAAATCAAACAATCAAACCCGAAATTGTAAAATTTATCCATTTAAAGAAAACCGTTGCCACTTGTCTTGTACCCGTTTTCTTGATATTGTCAGTCTATAGTCTTGGACACTGGTTCTATGAAAGCTTCTTCTCTATTGGTAAAATTGTCACCGATATCAAAGACATAAACAAAATATTTTTTGATGATTTTTTTACAATTCTAATACTTGTAGATGTATTGTTATTGTTATTTTCATTTTTACACTCTGATAAGTTTAACAGAGTTATCCGCAATTCTGGTTTTATAATTTCAACAATACTAATCAAATTGTCTTTTAGCACCGATGGATTTTTAAATATTGTATTAATTGTAATTGCTATTTTATTTGGCGTAATACTACTAAAAATTCACAATTTGTTCGACAAAATAGAAAAGTAAAAGGGCGACTTGTTTTTACTTTAAAACCTCAGCAATTTTCTGAGCACACTTCTCCCCATCAATAGCGGCCGAAATAATTCCTCCGGCAAATCCAGCACCTTCTCCACAAGGATAAAGTCCTTTAATTTGAATATGTTCCAAAGTTTCATTATCTCGCGGAATTCGAACTGGTGAAGAAGTTCTGCTTTCGGGTGCATGAAGAATGGCGTCATTAGTCATATATCCTCGAATTGCCTTTCCAAATTCGATGAAACCCTCGCGCATTATTTGGGTTAAAAAACCAGGGAAAACTTGTCCCATATCAACCGAAGTAGTACCAGGTATATAAGAGGTTTTTGGAATATCCGAAGAAATTTTATTTAGTGTGAAATCAATCATTCGTTGGGCTGGAACCTTTTGAGTTTGTCCTGCCAAATCCCAAGCTTTTTGTTCAATACTTTTTTGAAATTCCATACCAGCCAAAGCACCAAATTTGGCAAATGGCTTAAAGTCTTCTAGTTTTAATTCTACCACAATACCTGAATTTGCTGTTGCTTGATCTCTTTTGGAAGGCGACCAACCATTAGTAACCACTTCGCCTGGACTTGTAGCACAAGGTGCAATTACACCACCCGGACACATGCAAAACGAGTACATACCACGACCATTAACTTGTTTTACGATTGAATAAGGCGCAGGAGGCAAATGTTCACCACGATAATCGCAACTGTACTGAATTTTATCAATTAATTCCTGAGGGTGTTCTGCACGAACACCAAGTGCAAATGGTTTTGCCTCGATAAATATTTTTTTTCTGTCAAGTAATTCGAAAATATCGCGAGCGGAATGACCTGTTGCTAAAATTAATTTATTAGCAGCAATCATGCCTCCATTTTGAGTAATAACACCTTGTATCTCGTTATTTTTTATGACGAAATCTATTACGCGAGTTTCAAATAAAACCTTTCCACCACATTCAATAATTTTTTCTCTAATGTCTTGAATGATTTGAGGTAGTTTATTGGTTCCTATATGTGGATGCGCTTCTACTAAAATATCGGCAGTAGCACCAAAACCAACAAGTAATTTCAAAATTCTGTCAATATCACCTCGCTTTTTAGAACGCGTGTATAATTTTCCATCAGAATAGGTACCAGCACCACCTTCACCAAAACAATAATTTGAATCTTCATTAACTATGTGATCAACATTAATTGCCCTCAAATCTCTACGACGACCTCGAACATCCTTACCGCGCTCAATAACTATGGGTTTTAATCCTAATTCTATTAATTGTAATGCTGCAAATAATCCTGCTGGTCCTGCTCCGATAATAATTACTTCCTGGGAATTGGAGACATTTTGATAGTCGGGAAGTTCAATTTTTTGTTCATTATAGTGCTCTCCTATTAAGTAAACAGAAACTTTAAGATTTACCTTTGTTGCTTTTTGACGAGCATCGATAGATCTCTTCAAAACCAAAACTTTGTGAACAACTTTAGTAGAAACTCGAACTAATTTTGCTACATGTTCATGAAGCAAATTTTCATTGGCTGCTATTTCGGGAGAAACTTGAAGTTGTAATTCTTGAGGCATGAATTGATTTTTTTCTTTGTACCGTTCGACCTAAAGATCTCGGGGGACAAAAATAGTAATTTGAAATTTGTTATTGTAGTTTTGCAGAATTACAAAAACCAAAAATAAATAATGTCAAGACAAATAAAACTAATTTGGGATTTTCGAGGTGAAGCTTCAGCTAAAACAGCGGAACATCATGAAATTCATTTAAAAGAATATATTGCAATTGAAAAACTAGCTATCAACATTACTGGTTTTGAAATCAAAAACGAACTGCATGCCATTGCCTTTATGATTGTCACCGATGAAAATATGATTGCTATCAGAGATGCTTTGAGGCCCCACCGAGCAGAACTATATGATTAAAAAAGAGAAGCATATGCCGCTCCTTTATTAATTGGCTACTTCGCTAATAAATTTTATTCGCATGAGTCGCAGTTCCTCGATATCATAATCTCCATCAAATTCCTTTAAGGCTTTTTCTATATTATCAGTTTCCGTTTCCATAAAGTAATCATGAATTTCTTCTTGTTGCTCTTCGTCTAGTATTTCATTAACCCAATATTTTATATTTAATTTGGTTCCAGAATATACTATTTGCTCCATTTCTTTGAGTAAATCGTCCATTTTCATTCCTTTGGCTTTTGCAATATCCTCTAAAGATAATTTTCTGTCGATATTTTGAATGATGTATAACTTGTTGGCAGAGTTGGCTCCCGTTGATTTAACCACTAAATCATCTGGACGAACGATATCATTATCATCAACATATCTTGCAATTAATTCTATAAAAGCGCTGCCGTATTTCTTTGCTTTGCCTTCACCAACACCATGAACATTACTTAACTCATCCATGTTGATTGGATATTTCAAAGCCATATCTTCTAGGGATGGATCTTGAAAAACCACGAATGGTGGTACACCCAATTTCTTGGCTTCTTTTTTACGTAAATCTCTTAACATAGCCATTAATACCTCATCAGCTACTCCAGTTGATTTGGCAGCTGTTACAATAGCGTCATCTTCAGCTTCATTATACTCATGGTCTTCTGACATCATGAAGGAGGTTGGTTTTTTTATAAACTCATGTCCTTTATCTGAAACTTTCAAAATACCGTAAGTTTCAATATCTTTAGTCAATAATCCATTAACTAAAACCTGGCGAATAAGTGCCATCCAATAACGTTCTTCTTGATCACTTCCTGTTCCGAAAAATGTTTGAGAGTCTGTCCTATGAGCTTTGATTGTCGCGTTAACTCGACCAATTAAGGTAAATACAATTTCTTTTGATTTATATAAATATTTAGTATCACGAACTACTTCAAGTAGTTTTTTGACATTATTTATTGCTTCAACCTTAACTTTTGGATTACGAACATTATCGTCCATATCTGCACCTTCACCTGATTCACTATCAAATTCTTCACCGAAATAATGTAATAAGAATTTACGTCTCGATATAGAAGTTTCAGCATAAGCTACAACTTCTTGAAGTAGAGCAAAACCAATTTCTTGCTCTGCTACTGGCTTTCCAGACATAAATTTTTCAAGTTTTTCTACATCTTTATACGAGTAGTAAGCTAAACAATGTCCTTCTCCACCATCACGGCCTGATCGACCAGTTTCTTGATAATAACTTTCTAGTGATTTTGGAATATCATGATGAATTACAAAACGCACATCGGGTTTATCAATTCCCATTCCAAAAGCAATGGTTGCAACAACAACATCCACATCTTCCATGAGGAACATATCTTGGTGTCTCGCTCGTGTTTTGGCATCCAAACCTGCATGATAAGGAACGGCACTAATGCCATTTACTTGAAGTACTTCGGCAATCTCTTCTACTTTCTTTCGGCTTAAACAATAAATGATTCCAGATTTCCCTTTATTTTGTTTGATAAAACGGATGATGTCAGACTCAATATTTTTGGTTTTGGTACGTACTTCGTAATATAAATTTGGTCTGTTAAAAGATGCTTTAAATGTTACAGCATCTGACATATCTAAATTTTTAAGAATATCTTCTTGTACTTTTGGAGTTGCTGTTGCTGTCAAACCAATAACTGGTACATCTCCAATTAATTTGATTATGGCTTTCAGATTTCTATATTCAGGTCTAAAATCGTGTCCCCATTCTGAAATACAATGCGCTTCATCAATAGCTACAAAGGAAATTGGAACACTTTGAAGAAATTCTACATATTCTTCTTTTGTTAATGATTCTGGTGCTACATATAATAATTTAGTAATACCAGAGGTAATATCCTTTTTAACTTGATTGATTTCGGTTTTAGTAAGTGATGAATTTAATACATGTGCAATACCATTCTCAGAAGACAAACTTCTAATAGCATCTACCTGATTTTTCATCAAAGCAATTAAGGGAGAAACAACTATCGCTGTTCCATTTTGGATTAAAGCTGGTAATTGATAACAAAGTGATTTTCCTCCACCTGTTGGCATAATTACGAAAGTATTATTTTGAGTAATAATACTTTTTATGACTTGTTCTTGTAATCCTTTAAATTGGCTGAAACCAAAATACTTTTTTAATTCCTTGTGTATGTCAATTTCGTTTGAATTCATTCTGTGTTAAAGGTATTTTTACATAAATTTGCAAATATAAAGATACTACTTTCTTTTACACACACAAATTTTTATATAGTTACAATTTTGATAAATAAAGAAAACATCCTA
The DNA here is from genome assembly GCA_943325515.2 of Flavobacterium psychrophilum. Classification (GTDB taxonomy): domain Bacteria; phylum Bacteroidota; class Bacteroidia; order Flavobacteriales; family Flavobacteriaceae; genus Flavobacterium; species Flavobacterium psychrophilum_R. The sequence continues at coordinate 14,544 of CALPPS020000011.1, read as the reverse complement.
GCCTCTGCAAAAAGTACGATTTTATCAGAAAGTCAAGCAATTGCAAAACTCGTAGATTTTTTAGATGACAATTTTGTCAAAACTATTGAAGTTATTTACAATTCCTCAGGAAGATTAGTAGTTACTGGTATAGGCAAAAGTGCCATCATTGCCCAAAAAATAGTAGCAACATTAAATTCTACTGGGACTCCTTCACTATTTCTTCATGCTTCAGAAGCAATACATGGTGATTTAGGCATGGTACAACCTGGTGATGTTGTGATTTGTATTTCAAAAAGTGGCAATAGCCCAGAGATTAAAGTTTTAATTCCATTATTGAAACGTTTTGGAAATAAATTAATTGCAATTACAGGAAATACTACTTCTTTTTTAGGAAAAGAAGCCAATTACACTTTGAATACTTATGTTGAAAGTGAATCATGTCCAAATAATTTAGCGCCAACAAACAGCACTACTGCGCAGTTAGTAGTTGGGGATGCTATCGCGGTTTGTCTAATGGAAATGAGAAAATTTACTGCAGTAGATTTTGCCAAATTCCATCCAGGTGGAGCTTTAGGGAAAAAATTATTACTTCGTGTTCGTGACATGCTAGATACAACTCACAAACCAATTGTAGCTCCAAATTCTAACATTAAAACAGTAATTGTTGAAATATCTGAAAAAAGATTAGGTGTGACTGCCGTTGTTGATAATAACAAGGTTATCGGAATTATTACAGATGGTGATATCCGAAGAATGCTAAATAAAACTGAAACTATTTCTGGATTAACCGCACAAGACATTATGACTAAAAATCCAAAAATGATAAAGTCAACAGATTTGGTAAGTGATGCGTTGAATATTTTGGAAGATTTTTCAATTACACAATTAGTAGTGGTGGATGATGATGAATATAAAGGAGTACTTCACCTTCACGATATATTAAAAGAGGGCATTGTGTAATGGCAAGAAAAGAGCTCAAAGAAATGTCTTTTTTGGACCATCTTGAAGAACTGAGATGGCTTTTAGTTAGAAGTACCATTGCAATTATTGTAATTGCTTGTTCATGTTACTTTATAGATGACTATATTTTTGACACCGTTATATTTGGTCCAAAAGACCCTAACTTTATTACCTATAGATTTTTTTGTGAAGTAACTCATTTCTTTGGAGTTGACGACACTTATGCTTGTGCAACCGAATTTCATTTTATTATTCAAAACACCGAAGTTGGAGGTCAATTCTCTACTTATCTTTGGATATTAATCACCGCAGGTTTTATTCTAGGTTTTCCTTATATTTTATTGGAATTTTGGCGCTTTATTAGTCCGGCACTTTATGAAAAAGAAAGAAGAAAAGCAGCATTTTTTATCATAATCTCTTCTATATTATTTTTTATTGGAGTCTTGTTTGGCTACTTTATAGTTGTGCCTTTATCGATAAATTTCTTTGCCACTTTCGAAGCCAGTTCAGATATAGTAAATCAATTTACCGTTGATTCCTATATTAGTATGATTAAAACATCATTAATAGCAAGCGGATTAGTTTTTGAAATGCCAATTATTATTTATTTTTTGACTAAATTAGGTTTGGTTTCACCAACTTTTTTACGTAAGTACAGAAGAGCAGCCATTGTTATTATCCTTATCGTTGCCGCCATTGTAACTCCACCAGATATCCCAAGTCAAATTATTGTATCTATACCAATGCTAATTTTATATGAAGTGAGTATAATAATTGCTGCATTGGTAGTAAAAAAAGAAAAAGAAAATGAACAAATTAGTTGAAGAATTTAATGACTATCGTTCAAAAATGAACGAAAAACTATTGGCAGACAATAATAAAATCATAAAAAGAATTTTCAATCTAGACACCAATGCCTATACTGAAGGCGCATTAGATGTAAAAACCAAAGAATTACTAGGATTAGTTGCTTCAACGGTTTTGCGATGTGATGATTGTATAAAGTATCACCTAGAAACCAGTTACAAAGAAGGAATAACTAAAGAAGAAATGATGGAAGCTATGGGAATTGCTACTTTGGTTGGCGGAACTATTGTTATTCCACATTTGAGAAGAGCGTACGAATTTTGGGAAGCTTTAGAAGATTTAAAAATTTGAAAATGAAACAATTTGAAAATTATCTTTCGAAGGATTTGTTAATAGCAATTGACAATCATCTATTTTTTCTTAATTTTCCAAAAATTTAAATTTGAATCATAATAAATTAGTTTAACATTTTCAAATTTGCAAATTATCAAATCTTCAAATTAATGAAATTAAAAGCCGAAAATTTAGTAAAAACATACAAAGGAAGAAGTGTAGTAAAAGGAATTTCTGTTGAAGTAAATCAAGGAGAAATTGTTGGATTACTTGGGCCAAATGGTGCCGGAAAAACTACCTCTTTCTATATGATTGTAGGATTGGTAAAACCTAATTCAGGTAAAATATTCCTTGACAATTTGGATATTACCAATTTTCCAATGTATAAGCGTGCTCAATATGGAATTGGATACCTTGCTCAAGAAGCTTCTGTTTTTAGAAAATTAAGTATAGAAGACAATATTTTGAGCGTACTTCAATTGACAAAACTATCCAAAGAAGAGCAAGTAGCTAAAATGGAAAGTTTGATTGCAGAATTTAGTTTGGAACACATTAGAACCAATCGTGGAGATTTACTATCTGGTGGTGAACGTCGTAGAACTGAGATTGCTCGGGCTTTGGCAACAGACCCAAAATTTATATTATTAGACGAACCTTTCGCTGGTGTTGATCCTGTTGCGGTGGAAGATATTCAGCGTATTGTAGCCCAGTTAAAAAATAAAAACATAGGAATTCTAATTACTGACCACAACGTTCAAGAAACCTTAGCAATTACTGACAAAACCTACTTGATGTTTGAAGGTGGAATTCTAAAAGCTGGAATTCCAGAAGAATTAGCCGAAGACGAAATGGTGAGAAAAGTGTATCTCGGACAAAACTTTGAATTGCGTAAAAAGAAATTAGAGTTTTAAAAAACAAAAAAGCTTACTAAATGGAAGCTTTTTTGTTTACTATATTATTGATTATAGAAAGTAAAACATACATAACAATAATCAGTGGCACTGCCAATATTTGAAGAAAAATTAAAAGGAGAACTGAAAACGCCAAAAAGGATATCTGCAGTTTATATTTAGCAAAACTTAAATTCTTAAACTTCAAGGAAAATAAAGGTATCTCGGCGTTCATGATGAAAGCGCTTAGTAAAGTCAAAGTAATCAAAAACCATTTATTATATGAAAAGCCCATAGCAACTTCACTATGAAAATAATTAGCAACAAGTGGTAAACTTGTTATTAACAAAGCATTAGCTGGTGTTGGAAGTCCAATAAAAGAAACTAATTGTCTTTCATCAATATTAAATTTAGCCAAACGATAACAAGCACCAAGAGTTATTACAAATCCCAAATAAGGAAAATAGCTTTCAATCCCAAAACAGTTAGAATTTGCTATCATTTTAAACATGACATAACCAGGAACAACGCCGCTGGTAACCATATCTGCCAACGAATCCAACTGCACTCCGAGTGGACCAGCAACATTAAATTTTCGGGCAAAAAAACCATCAAAAAAATCAAAGAAAATACCCAAACAAACAAAGTAAAAAGCCAAATCAAATTTATAATCTGCTACCATTACCAAAGCCGCACAACCACAAAATAAATTTAGCATCGTAAATAAATTGGGAATCTGTGCTTTGATATTCATATCTAATTGTTTACTATTTTTAAAGAAATGCAAATTTAATACAATAAGTTAAAGCTTTCTACGTTTTGTTATAGAGATTTTTATTTGATATTTGTAAAAAGAAAAATTGCCTTGAAAAAAACAATTGCTATTCTACTACTATTATTCAGTATAATCACTTATGCTCAATCAGTTAGGAAATATTCCAATGAATTTATGAATATTGGAGTTGATGCTGCAGCTTTGGGAATGTCAAATGCAGTTACTGCACATAGTGATGATGTGAATTCGGGCTATTGGAATCCCGCAGGTTTATTAAAAATAGAGGATAGTGAAGTGTCGTTAATGCATGCTAGCTATTTTGCAAATATCGCTCAATACGATTATGCAGCTTATGCAAAAAAGATTGATGATCAAAGTGCATGGGGAATATCATTAATTCGTTTTGGAGTTGATGATATTTTAAACACCACTCAATTAATTGACAATGAAGGCAATATTGATTACAATAGAATAAGTCTTTTCTCAACGGCCGATTATGGATTAACTTTTTCCTATGCCAGAAAAATGAAATTTAGTGGCTTTCACTATGGTGTTAATGGAAAAGTAATTCGAAGAGTTATTGGAGAATTTGCTAATTCATGCGGATTTGGTTTTGATATAGGTTTTCAATATGACAAGAATAATTGGCATTATGGTTTGATGCTTCGCGATATTACTACCACATATAATGTTTGGGCTATTGACGAAGACAAATACCAAGAAATAAGTGGTGCCGTTGTAGGACAAAATCAAGATTTGCCTGAAAGCACTGAAATTACCATACCTAAAGCACAATTTGGAATGGCTCGAAAATTTGAAATCGATTACGATTATACCTTTTTAACAGCATTTAATGTAAATATGCAATTTGCCAGAACTAATGCAATATTTGCCTCCGAAGGACTGAGTATTGATCCAGCTTTAGGTTTTGAGTTTGGTTACACGGATATAGTTTTTCTTAGGGCTGGTGTTGGAAATTTTCAAAATGTTGAGCAAATTGATGGTTCAAAAAAAGTCAATTTTCAACCTAATATTGGTTTAGGCTTTAAATACAAAGGGATTCAAATTGACTATGCTTTGACAGATTTAGGAGATCAAAGTGCAGCATTATACTCAAACATATTTTCAGTCAAAGTTGATTTAAGTGTTTTCAAATAAAATTTAAACCAAAGCTATGTTTAAAAGTAAAACTTCCTACTTACTACAGCTGTTTTTTTTACTGCAATCCTCACTTTTTTATGGTCAAATGCCTTTGGCTAAAACTGCAGAAATTAGTATTCTTACTTGTGAAGAAGGTGATGAATTGTATTCCCTTTTTGGTCATACTGCTATTAGAATTAAAGATGAAGCTAATGCATTAGATGTTGTATATAACTATGGTACTTTTGATTTTAAAACTGAAAGATTTTATCTAAAATTTGTTAAAGGTGATTTAAAATACTTTGTTTCTGCCTATTCTTTTAATGAATTTTATTATGAATATACGCTTGAAAACAGAGCAATCTATGAACAAAAACTTGACTTAACGATGCTACAAAAGCAACAGCTTTTTGACGCATTAAATAAAAGCTTGCTTTCTGATGATAAATTCTACACTTATAAATTTATAGATAGAAACTGTACTAATATGGTTGTAGATAAAATCAATCAAATAGTAGATAAAGACTGTTTGGTAAAAACAACTGAACAGAATGAATCTTACAGAGAGATTTTATTTCCTTATTTAGAAAATCATTTTTATGAAAATCTTGGAATCAATATCATTTTTGGAAAAAAAGTAGATGAAAATGGTGAAAAACTATTTTTGCCAAATCAATTTATGGAAAGTCTAAAGGTTGCAAAACATAATGGAAAACTTATTTCTGAAAGACCAAAAACTATTCTAAAAGCAAGTACAGAAAAAAAAGGAAAATCGCTATGGAATAATTTTTATACTTTATGTTTAGCACTATTTTTAATTTTTATTAGTAGAAAAGTCTGGTTATACCTTTCCTTTTTTATGATTCTTGGATTTTTGGGATTGTTCCTATCAACCATAGGATTATATTCTTTACATGAAGAAGTTACCTATAACTATAATATTTTACTCTTCAATCCTCTGTTATTAATTTTGATTATTTACTATTGGCAAAAAAATTATATTAGGGTAAAACGAATGGCTTTGATATGTCTTTTTTGTTTAGTTATAATGTTGATTGTTTTATTAAACAAACCAAACCTATTGCTATTCTTACCAATGATTACCAGCTCAGGAGTACTACTTTATTATTTTATGAGAAGAAGTAATCAAGAATTATTGACCACGATAAAATAAAACAGTACTAAGGGTTTTAAACATGATATTAAAGTCAAGAAAAAGACTTCTGTGTTTGATATAATATAAATCATATTGTAGTTTTATTAAACTATCTTCTATGGTTTCCCCATAAGCATAGTTCACTTGTGCCCAACCTGTTAAACCAGGTTTAATAACATGACGTGTTTCATAAAAAGGCATAACTCCTGCAATTTCATTTACAAAAATAGGACGTTCTGGTCTGGGCCCAATAACAGCCATTTCACCTTTTAAAATATTATAAAATTGAGGGAATTCATCAATTCTTGACTTTCTCAATATTTTTCCAAAAGGCGTTACTCTAGAATCGTTTGAAGAGGCAAAAACAGCACCTTTTTTCTCAGCATTAAGAATCATCGTTCTAAACTTGAGAATTTTAAATATTTCACCATTCTTACCTACTCTTTCTTGTGTATAAAATAATTTACCTCTATTACCAAAAAAATTTCCAATAGTAACAATAGGAACTAACAATAGCCCTATTACCAATCCAATTATTGAAATTAAAATTTCGAAAAACCTAACAATGATTTTATAAAAATGATTTTGATTACTTCTGCTAAATGGAAAATACCGGTAAAAATCTCTTGAAAAATATTGTACAGGTATTCGCTGTGTAACAGATTCATATACTTGTGTATATTCTCTTATTATATAACCATTTTCTAATAAATGGATAAGTTGATTATATAGATTTACTGTTATTCCATCTGTATTTTGAGAAGCTATCACTATTTCTGAAATAGAATGTTTCTTAACATAGGTTTCTAAATTATCAATTGATATATTTATAATTTTAGGTGGGTATGTATCATTTATATTTGTAATATCTGAATCCACAAATGCCATTACACTGTAATGAGGATCTGCACTCTCCAATCCATTTTTTAACGCTGTAACTTGTTCTTTATCACATATTAAAATTACTTTTTTTGAAAACCTACTCGATACAAAAAAACGGACATAAATCATTCGCCAACTGAATAAAGCAACAAATATAGCTATGAAAAAAAATACGATTTGAATACGATTTGTAGGTAAAACAGGAGTAAAATAGGGCGTTAACAAATAAAACAATACTGTTGTAGAAGAAGTAAGAATAACACTTTTTATAACTTGATATTGATTACTAGCAACCTGTAAATTATACATTTCAAATACGGAACCAATAAAACTTAAGTAAACGACTAAAACAATTGTCCAATTAAAATTAGTAGTTGAAATATTGAAATAATTAAAATTAAAAACAATTCCAACTAAGTATAGGGAGAGCAAAACAGCAACAATATCAAAAATCCTTAAAAGAATTTTTCTTTCTGAAACTTCAAAATGTATTGTTTTGAATTTATTCATAGTTAAATAAATAGTGCTTTTTTTGAAGATGCAAGTTACTAAATTTTACTAACTATTATCTTAGTAAGAGCATATTCCTGATGAATAGTTTATACTTTTGGCATGGAGGATTCTTCCTTTATATAAACTTTTAAAAGAGTTAAAGAATATATAAAAGCAGGTGCGGCAATTCTCATTGCAGAATGACTAATCGTAAGTAACCAAAAGAGTAATAACGAAATCATATAAATATGTTGTTTATTATTTAAATATAAAAAAAATGGGGTGAAAAGTATAATTAACAAAGCAATAATTCCCAATGTACCATGTTCTGCAATTGTTCTTGATACTTCACTGTGAGAGGCTATGATTACTCCCCCATATTTTTCTTGCCTGACTTCTAATGCTTTGGCTACACCTATTCCAAAAACTGGATGATCTAGGAAATTAGCTATTTCACTATCCCATATTTCTTCTCTTCCCGTTAAACTACTTTCTTTTATCCTACCTGCTGCATCTTGGTTTGCATACCGCTTATTGATTAATCCGCCTGTTTGATTAGAGGTATAAAGCCATGTAAATACTAATGCAATGATCATAAAACTAAAAAAACCTAATAACTTAATCTTTTTATAGGTCTTAATATTGAAATATACATATACTAATAATAGAATTATTATTAGTAAACCCGTCAACATTCCACCTCTAGAAAATGTTACAAATCCTCTATAAGTAATATTAAAAAGAACAACTAAGTTGACAATAATTAATAATTTTGTTTTTGATTCTAAAAGTAACCTTGAAAAAAAAATAAACATAGCTATACCTAATATAGTAGCTACTTGATTGGGACCAAATCCTCCTGATGTTTCAATATTAGACCCTGTTCCCGTTAATACATCTTTTATATTTGGAGTATATAAAATTAAATAAATTGTAGTTGAAAAAACTGGCAAAGCTAATGTTAACAAGATATTGCTAAGTTGAGACAATAAAATTTTTCTATTATAGCAATAGATTGATGCTATGCCAAGACAAATTGGACCAGAAATATTAAAGGCAATTGCTTTTCTTAAATTAGTTTCCAAATTCAATGTTTCAACAGCAATGAATACTCCTGGCAGAAGCAGTAATAAGTAGATCCAATAGGGTATAGCATTTTTTGAAAATCCACTATAGAACATACCCAAAGCTAAAAAAATCATCACCTCATATTTTGCAGATTCGTAGAGCAAACTTCCTCCTGTCATCCTTAAAAAAACCTCACTCCCAACTATATAGGCCGAAACGAATAAAACTTCATTATTCTTATTTTGATTTTTCACTATATAATACAACCCAATGGTGGGAATACTAATTGCATATACAATAGAAAGAGATTTAAAAAAGTATAGAATAATACCAATCAAAGCATGCAGAAGAATCAAAGTAATATATTTCCTTTCTTTCATATTAAAGATCTGATACCCAATTTAAATAGTTAGTAATAATACCTTTTTCAGAATGGTTTTTAATAATAGTTTGATATAAAGAATTCCCCATTTGAACTCGCAAATCTTCTTCTTGTATGTACTTAATTAACTTTTCATAAAATAAATCGACATCATTTGCATCTACCAGAAAACCTTCAATTCCGTCTTTAATAATAAATGGTATTTCGCCCACTTTTGTCAAAACTACAGGCATTTTCATCAATCCATATTCTATTAAAGCAATAGGCATACCTTCTGATTTAGAGGTTAGTATAGCAATTTCGGACTGATTTATAATATTACTTATATCGTTTTTAGAACCATAAATAAAGACATTATTCTCTAAATTCTTATTTACAATTAACACTTTTATTTGTTTTGAATAGTCATCTTCAAAATCTTTTCCTACCAAATGAAATGTCCAATCAGGATGAGTATTCTGCAATTTTTCCGCAACTTCTATTAAAAAAAAATGATTTTTTTGATCTCTTAAATTAGCTAGGCATAGAATTCGTTTTCCAGCTTTCCCTTTTAAAGTAGTTTCAGCCTTTGCTGAATTATCAATAGTTGTAAAATTAGGTAAATAAATTACTTTTTTGCAATTTAACTCTTTTTCTACCCAATCTTCTAGTTTGTAATTCACCACTATGATTCCTTTGAAAAAATAAGAGGCAATTTTCAATGCGAACGATTTTTCTGAGCTAATAAACTCACTTAATCCATTGTGATCATGCCAAAGTATTTTAATTTTTGGACAAACAAATTTAACCAACAATGCTGTAAAATAAGAACTGCTATGTGGTTGAAGGCAATCTACCTTGTGTTCTATACAATATTTTCTTAATCTTAAAACTGATCCAAAATCTATAGTAGCTTTCTTATTCAGAAAAAGATAGGGAACGGAATCATTCAACTGATTTTTTAAATTTCCTTCAGCTCTAGTAGCGACCAATCCTGAAAATTCAATTTTAGTTAGTAGTGCGTTAGCATAATTAACAGCCATTTTTTCGGCACCTCCAACATCTAATGAATCTATAACTTGAACTATTCTCATGATTGCAATAGTAGTTTTATTTCATCTTCAAAAACGTCTAAAGTATATTTTCTGGACCAAGTAATAGCTTTATTAACTTTGTTTTGATATAACTCATTATTATTTAGAAGTGATTGAATATTTTTTAAATCATTTTGTAGTGTAAGTTCTAAAAGTATTCCTCGTTCTCCATTATCTAACATATTTGGAACACATGAAACTCTTGTCGCTATAGGTAAACATCCCCAAAACATTCCTTCTGCAATAACTTTTGGCCAGCCTTCGCTCAACGAGGGTAAAATTACAAAATGATTTTCTGAATAAGCTTTCTTAATTGTTTCTTGATTTTGATTTCCTTTAAGGAAAACAAAACTATCCAAATAATTATTAAAAATATAATTCTCGAGCATGGCTTTTTCATTTCCTTCTCCATAAAGAGTTAATTGAACATCTTTCCCTTTCTTAAATAATTGCTCAACCAATTGAATAGCATACAAAGGTTGCTTTCCATTTGAAAGCGAACCAACGAAGACAAATGATATTTTGCCTTCTAATTTTCTAGGTGGCACATCAATCTTATCCTTTTCAAAATAACTCGCTGTAAAAAAAGGTTTGAGGTTTCTAGTGCTATTATCCCATTCACCATAAACTAAAACCTGCATGTTTCTAGTTAAAAACGTATTACTCAAAATCCATTTTTGAAAACGATAAGTTGCAGGTTGTTTTGATGTTGGATCCCAGTTTCCTGCATACTTGGCTGTTTTGGATGTAGAAGGAAAGAGAATTTGAACCAAGCAACCCAATAATCCAATATTTCCTGGGCAACGCAAATGAATATGATCAGCATTTTTCATGGCATTGAATATTTGCCAGCTAATTTTTGGGATTTTCAAAAGGGATTTAAAAACAGCTTTTATACTTAAAATATCAAAACTATCAATTGCAATAAATTTTATATTTTGACATTCATAATTACTGTCAATTGCCGTTTTATTTGTATTTGATAAAGGTGCAACAATAGTCATATTATCAACATATTTTGACCAAATATTCATTTCACGAACATAAGGCGAGTAGGCAAAATATTGATTTTGCGATTCGATATGTGGAACATGTGTAATTACTGCAAAAGTCATTTTTTAATTCACTTTTAATAAAATATTGATGCTTCCAGCTGTTAATTCTTCGTCAGAATAATTAATAAATTCTTCATTTATTTTTAACTTCTTAAATTTATTATAAGCTTCACTTCCAACTTTACAACTTTCAAATTCAACGAATACTATTTCAAATTCTTTCTCAAAAAGGTTTAGATATTGTGGCAAACGTAGTCGATTATGATAGTCGAATTTTGTTTGAATAGCATCCCACTCGTTTTGGTTGTATTTAAGAAAATCATATAATGAAATGGAACTATCGGTGTAAGCTCTATGATCACTTGGCGAAATTAAATGAAGTATATAACTTCCTTTTTTTAGTTGTTTAACGAATGATTGATGCATTTCATTGATGTTTTCTGGTGAAATATGTTCAAGTACAAACCTAGAAATTATTAAATCCGTTTTTGTTAAGTCTCCGTCACTTATTTTCGTTTTTGAAAAATAATGTATTTCTGGAGGCAATTGAAATTTCCCTTTGAAGAGATTATTTGGAATAGAATAGGTTTCAGAAAATAAAGCATTTAATTTTAAAATTTCTGAGGCATTATAATGTTCTTTGATGTCGAATGTATCAATTTTTTTTACTTTGGATACAAACTTAATAAAATAGGGAAGAATAGGTAACCAGCCAGAACCTATTTCGCTAATGTTTTTGTTTTCTAATTCAATATTATTTTTGGTAAGAATTCTAAGAATTGTCTCAAAGGATTGTTTTGTGGAATCAATTTTATATTCCAATGAGTCCGATTGCGATAAATTTTGAATTTTATGATAAAGATAAAAGCCCAATGAATCAGGTAAAATGGAAAGACATTTAAAAATAGTTGTTTTAAGTTTATGATTCATTATTTGAATAAATTAATAGCTATTTTTTTTTCAGCAGCATCGTTAAATGCATGCAACTAAACAATACTTTATCTGATTTTTTTGACTGCTCCCAGTCTTCCATATACCATTTTTGCCCCAATTTTTTTTTCTTTTCTTCTGAAAGTGGCATAATATTTAATATCGCAATCCACTTCGATTTTCCTAAAACACCTCTTCTTTCTACAATTGTAAATGATTTTTGGAACTCATAAAATGTTTTTTTTTTAAAAGGCCATTCCCAAGCTGCATCAGATTGAAAAGGGCGGTAGATCGTTCTAATTATTTTAATAGGTAAACTTGTTTCTAATGGATCATAACTGATAATTGTGCCATTGGTTGCTAATTTTTCATTGAGTTTGTCAATCAAGACATCCGTGTTTTTAAAATGATGTAAAACCCCATAGGCATAAATCAAATCGAAATCTTTTTCTACAAATTCTTCTGAAAGAAAATCAGCTGCAATTGCTTGAGCATTTGGGTAAAGTTTTATTCTAGCAGCCAACTTTTTAATTGCAACATCGCTCAAATCTAAGGCTATATATTCTTTACTGTGCTCCGCTAAATATAGACTCCAATAATTACCCTCGTAACAGCCTAAATCTAAAACTCTCTTATCTGACAAATCACCAAACCAAACCTTGTGAATGTCATACGATTCGTTTAAAACACCAATATCTTTTCGTATTTTTTTTAGCGTTTGTTCTCGAAAATAATACCAAATTCTTGTAGATAAATTCTTTGTAATGCTTTTTTGATTATAAAATTCAACTTGTTTTTTATTGATTTCTATAATTTCATCTTGTGTATTCATAGTTTTTAATAAGAAATATTAAAGAATTTGATAAAAATTTCTTTTCTAAAGTGGTCGTAAATATATTGCTAAATGTTATAAATGCCAATATAATATTACCATTAGTCTTGAGAATAATGAATTCAATTTTTTATACCAATTTATAAAATCCCAATAAACCTATGGAGAATACCATAAACACCATATAGAGAAAAACAACATAAAACCAAATAATTAAGTAAAACAAAATTGCTATTTATATTGTTTTTGGTTTGCTGATAATTGTAAAACACAATGGAAAGCAGGAAAACTGAAATATACCATCTAAGTTCTACATAAGAAATTATAATTAATGAAAAAACACTAAGCATAACAAGCAGTGAGAACGGTATAAAGAATTTAGTACTCAACAGCATTTCTTTTTTAAAATTCATTGCAATAAAATAGAACGGGAATAAAAGAATTAATCCTAATTGCCTGAATCCGTATAACATGGAATAGTAAAAGTCTTTGAAAAATTCCTTTATTGTCAGAGCATAGTCAAACATCATTCCTTCTTTAATTCCATTAGGCAAAGAATGAGGTCCATTTTTTTTCAAATAAGCTTCTGTTTGTTCCCAATTAGGATGTTGAAAATTTGGTAGTTCCCCTTTATTCACCATTAATTGCGCTAAATACTGTCTTTGTGACCATGTGGCGATTTTACTTGACGATTTTTTGTCATCATAAGACAATTTATGATTGATTCTTAAACTAGGAATGTTGACCAAAATAAAGAAACCAAACAATAGTAGCGGAAAAATCATTTTTTTAGTAAAAAAGTTAAACCCATTCTTATAAAGAAAGAAAAAACCTAAAAGCATAACTGGCAGATATACAAAAAATAATTCTCTGGTAAAAAAGGAAACAATCAAACCAGAAAATGCGAGAATCTCATTATTCATCTTTTTACTCTCAACAAAATAAAAAACTTCAGTCATAAAAATGAGAATTCCTATAAAAAAGAGCTCATCATTAGTTCCCACAAAGAAATAAGGTACTGTTGCAATATAAAAAGCCAAATAATAATAGAAATTATCCGACTTAATTTTTACCACTTTAAAAAAATAGCCAACTAGAATTAGTAATAAAACAAGATTTGAAAATCGTAAAGCAATGTGTTCTTTAAAAAAGAAAGAAAACGGATAGGCCAACATCATATAGGGTATTGAAATACTTTTCTCGATTGCCACAATCCATCCATTGGTTTTTATAAATGTTAAGTCATTAACAAACAAAGCTTCGTCACCTCCCCCTGCACTGGCAAGGAAAAAAAAATAATAAAAGGATACTGCAAAATAAGATAAAGCTCCTATTTTAAACAAAAGTTCAAAAGTAGTCCAGTATTTTAAAATTAATTTATTCACAAGGCATCAATTATTTCTTGGATATTTAATTCATAAAAAAATGGCAATCTCAATAAGCAATCAGAGCATCTATCGCTTTGGTTTAATTCGGGAACTATGTTGTTCATTTTATTATAAACACTACTGTGCAAACTAATATATTAAAACACAGGCGTTATATCATTTTTCTTTAATTTTTCTATTATTTTGGTTTATTAAATAATAGGCTGAACCAGCCAATTGTTCTCCCAAGAGCTTCGATGAAAGCCTCTTTTCTTTTATTGTCTGTAAATATATTGCTAAATCTTATAAATGTCAATAATATCACTATTACATTCCATTTAAATTTCGCTTTTAATGAAGGATTTGGGTATTTCACTCTCCAAACATACCAACCATTTCTAACAACCATTTTGCCATATT
>CALPPS020000010.1 GCA_943325515.2 Flavobacterium psychrophilum | reverse complement strand
CCTGCTGTTACTGGCAAATCAAATGCTCTAACATTTGTTCCTGAATTAGCTATACCAGCAATACAGCTAACACCAATATTTGCACAACTGTTATAAACAAATATTCCTGAATAAGTAGCTGTTGGAGTCATAGAAACATTAATTACTCCAGTTGTTGTTGCCGTGTAAGAATAAACAACATCATTCCCATTTAAATAGTTATTTGTAGAACCACATCCTGATGCTCCTGGACTTGCTTCAATAGCCGTGTTATCGGAATAATTTGCCGTATTGTCGGTTGTAGAATAAGGTAAAGAAGTAACTACTATGGGTGCAGCGCAGCTTAACCCTGGTGTTGATGTTGAAAATGGAAAAGGACCAACCCATAAACTACTTGCACCAGAACCACACAAAGCCCTCACATAGTATTTATATGCTGTTGAAGGTGTAAAGGCTGTTCCAGCAGTTGTAACAGTTACAGCATATGGTAATGTTCCATTATAAACAGTTCCTATACCCGTTGGAGTGCCTGTGGCAGGAATAACTTCTATTTCCCAGGAAGTTGCGCCGCTTGGATTTCCCCAAGTTAAATTTGCTGAAGTTTGTGTTATTCCATTGGCCGCTAGTCCTGTTGGGTCTAAACATTGTTGAACTATGCTCACATTATCAATTAACCAACGATCTCCGTCGATACTTGTAACAGTGGTAGGTTGGTTATAAACTCTAACAAAAGCTACATAAACCTGTTGACCAGCATAAGCTGATAGACTTATAACTTTTTCCGCATAGGAGGTGGTAAATGCTGTATCGTCCCATTGTTGAACCATTATGTAGGCTGAGGGATTGGTTGGTGAAGCGGTTGAAGGAGCAACTTTAATTTGATAGGACATGCCTTGATTTAATACAGGATAGAAAATTCTAGAGTAAAAATGCAATTCACCATTTGAAGGAATGGTTACTAAAGGTGTTGAGAGGTAATCTTCAGAACTTAACCCAGGGCCTAAAAACTCTCTGTTAACAGAAGCACAATTTGAACCTTGATAGGGAATTGTAGAAGCAAAAGCATTGAATCCCCAGCTTTGAAAGGTTCCAACTGTTGAAGGTGAATTGTTTTCAAAAACTGACCAATTCCCAGTCCCTAAGGTCCAAGTTGCTGGAAGAGATCCCGTAACACCTGTTGGAGTCTCAAATCCTTCCAAAGCTAACTGTGAGTAGCCAGAAAACGAGAAGAATGACATCAACAGTAATAATATAATTTTTTTCATGTGATAAAAATTTAGTAGATTGATTGTATACTTTTTAGAATTTTTGAAGTTCAAATTTAGTAAAATTTCTGAAATAAGAAACTTTTATACTCTTTTTGATTCATTTATTGGAATTTTAATGCGTTTTTGTTAAATTAATTAATGCCTTTTTAAGTTACAAATTACTATTTTTGTGTTTCAATAAAATCTAATGATAGAAAAAGAAATACTAAATTTTGAAAGAACGGTTATTGTTGGAATAGTTACTCAAAATCAGAGTGAAGATAAATTAAATGAATATCTTGATGAATTAGATTTTTTAACTTTTACTGCTGGCGGTCAAGTGATTAAGAGATTTTCTCAAAAACTTGAAAGACCCAATCCTAAGACTTTTTTAGGCACAGGAAAAATGGATGAAATCAGTTATTACATTAAAGAAAATAATGTTTCTACAGTAATATTTGACGACGAACTTTCTCCGTCTCAACAGAAAAATATTTCCAAAATTTTAGATTGTAAAATTTTAGATAGAACAAATTTAATATTAGATATTTTTGCTCAAAGAGCAGAAACTTCTTATGCTAGAACTCAAGTGGAATTGGCTCAATGTCAATATTTATTACCAAGATTATCTGGAATGTGGACTCACTTAGAAAGGCAAAAAGGAGGAATTGGTCTGCGTGGCCCTGGAGAAACAGAAATTGAAACCGACAGACGAATCGTAAGGGATAGAATTGCTCTTCTTAAAGAAAAAATAAAAACCATTGACAAACAAATGTCTGTCCAAAGAAGTAATCGGGGCGCAATGGTTCGAGTGGCTTTAGTGGGTTATACCAATGTTGGGAAATCAACTCTGATGAATGTGATTAGCAAAAGTGACGTTTTTGTAGAAAATAAATTATTTGCCACATTGGATACAACCGTTCGTAAAGTGGTTATTAAAAATTTACCATTTTTACTTTCTGACACCGTTGGTTTTATTAGAAAACTGCCTACTCAATTAATTGAATCTTTTAAAAGCACCCTTGATGAAGTTCGTGAAGCAGACTTATTATTGCATATAATTGATATTTCTCATCCTGATTTTGAAGAGCATGTCAATTCTGTAAATCAAATTTTAGAGGATATCAAAAGCCACCACAAACCCACTATTATGGTTTTCAATAAAATAGATGCTTACAAACATTTAGTAATAGAATCTGACGACCTAATTACTGAAAAAACAAATAAGCATTATACACTTGAAGAATGGAAAGCAACCTGGATGAACAATGCAGGAGAAAAAAATACTTTATTTATTTCAGCAACTAATAAAGAAAATTTCGAAGAATTTAGAGCAAAAGTATATGAAGCTGTCAGAGAAATTCATATAACTCGTTTCCCTTACAATAAATTTTTATACCCTGATTATGCGAATGCTTTAGAAAATTAAATTATTTGAAGTACCAAATATAACCTACGTTAAACGAAGTTAACCAGTCATTTGATTTGTTTTCAGGATATAGGGTCTTATTTGGATTCATGCCATCAACCCAGTCAGAAAAATAACATTGTAGTCTTAAATCTAAAACTAATGAAGTATAGGTTGTTAACTTATACCTTGACCCAATACTAGTTGATAAAGATGGGACTATACCATTGCTATCTGGTTTGATTCCTCCATTTAAATATTTAACCGGGGTACTTATTGGAGTATCTAATGGGCCTAAACTAGAACTTATATTAGTTGAATAATTACTTATTTGACCTCCAAAACTAATGTAAGGAATTAATCCATCTTCTCTCGTATTATCATCTTGCCCAAATGGATAATACTCTAATTGAACTCCAAAAGTTTCTGCCTGAACATTTCCTTTCATAGCCCTTAATTGTGTTGCTAAAACACCTTGGTTAGATGGGTCAACCCACTTGCCGTAATGCGTCATATCACAATTCATATAAGATAGTTCTAATCTCAATTTAAAATAATCGGTAAGATTAGAATAATTGTTATCAAAAGATAAAAAATAAACCCCTGTCACAATGAAACCGTTGTTTTGAATATAATTTTGAAAACTACCTCTTTCTCCAAAATCAGATTTAAAATTTGCTACTCCAGCCGTTATACCAATTTCTCCATACAAACGACCAGAAAATTGGGCATTTAAGCTTGCTATAGTAAATACTAAAACAATCGTTATAAAGATTTTCTTATACATGGATTTTTTTTCAGCTCAATCAAGAGCAAATATATAAAATTAGCTATCAAAAAAAAATAATTTAACCCTAAGAGGCAAAAAGTCATAAATTAATTTAAATCCCCTTTGGTAAAAAAATTAATTTTAATTGCCATTATAAAAAAATAGAATTCAAAAAAATTATGCCAATATTTCAATAAAATGTATATTTGTACGATTTTACGAAAACGTTTTCTTAAAAATAGTAATACTACAAATTTATGTCACAAAGTGTTAACTCATTTATCGAATTGGTTGCTAAACGAAATGCTAACGAGCCTGAATTTATGCAAGCCGTTTTAGAAGTTGCTGAAACAGTAATTCCTTTTATTGAACAAAATAAAAAATACCAAAACAAAATGCTTTTGGAAAGAATGGTAGAACCTGAAAGAGTAATCATGTTCCGTGTAACTTGGATAGATGATGCTGGTAAAACTCAAGTAAACCGTGGCTATAGAATTCAAATGAATTCTGCCATCGGACCCTATAAAGGGGGAATTCGTTTTCACCCATCAGTAAACTTAAGCATCTTAAAATTCTTAGCTTTTGAACAAACCTTCAAAAATAGTTTAACAACATTACCAATGGGCGGAGGAAAAGGCGGTGCTGACTTTGACCCAAAAGGAAAATCTGATATCGAAATTATGAAATTCTGTCAAGCATTTATGACTGAACTTTCTAAACACATTGGCGCTGATACTGACGTTCCTGCTGGCGATATTGGTGTTGGAGGAAGAGAAGTTGGCTACATGTTTGGTCAATACAAAAGATTAAGAAATGAATTTACCGGAGTATTAACTGGAAAAGGAATCTCTTTTGGCGGTTCATTAATTCGCCCAGAAGCTACCGGTTATGGTGATGTATATTTCGCGCAAAACATGTTAGCCACAAAAGGGGATAGTTTCTCAGGGAAAACTGTGGTTGTTTCAGGTTCTGGAAACGTGGCGCAATATGCTATTCAAAAAGCAACAGAATTAGGAGCAAAAGTAGTTACGGCTTCCGACTCTTCTGGATATATTTATGATGTTGATGGAATTGATATTGAAAAATTAGCATATATCATGGAAATCAAAAACGTAAACTTCGGAAGAATTTCTGATTATGTTTCTAAATATCCCAACGCAAAATACATAGCTGGAAAACGACCATGGGAAGTAAAATGTGATATTGCACTTCCATGTGCCACTCAAAACGAATTAAATGGTGATGAAGCAAAAACCCTAATAGCTAACGGATGTATCTGTGTGGCCGAAGGAGCAAATATGCCTTCAACTCCTGAAGCAGTCACAGCATTTTTAAATGCTAAAATACTATTCGCTCCTGGAAAAGCTTCAAATGCTGGAGGTGTTGCCACTTCAGGCCTTGAAATGTCTCAAAATTCATTGCGCCTTAGTTGGACTTCTGAAGAAGTTGACCAACGTTTAAAAAACATTATGGCTAACATTCATGAGGCTTGTATAAAATATGGAACTGATGAAAATGGTTATACAGATTATGTGAAAGGAGCAAACATTGCAGGTTTCGTAAAAGTTGCTGATGCTATGTTAGCACAAGGAATAGTATAATTTCAAGAATAAACCAACCTTAACCAAAAAAATGTCTTCAGAAATGAAGGCATTTTTTTTGAAAAATACCAAACCGATAATTTTTTCGTTTATACTATATTTGTAGTTCAAATTCAGTAAAATGAAAAAATCTGTTCTGTTTTGTTTGCTAATTATTTTTCAAATTGGTTTTGCTCAAACAAACCCAAATTGGAAAGGTTATTTTTCATATAATCAAATCAAAGACATCTCAGAATCTGAAAATAAAATTTATGCCGCTGCAGAAAATGCTTTATTTTCAAAAAATCTAGTTTCAAATGATTTGCAAACCATCAACACAATAAATGGTTTATCTGGTCAAACCATTTCTGCAATGTATCACAGCGATACCTTCAATAAAACAATTGTAGGTTATGAAAACGGATTAATAATTATCTTTAATGATGCCGATGGAAGTATAATCAATGTGGTTGATATTATTAATAAAAACATACCTACAAACATTAAGAAAATAAATCATTTTATGGAATATGATGGTGTAGTTTATGTTTCATGTGATTTCGGTATAGTGGAATATAAATTGGCTTCACTTGAATTTGGTGACACTTATTTTATAGGTCCAAATGGACAACAAGTAAAAGTTTACCAAACGGCTATATTTAACAATGAGATTTATGCAGTAACTCAATTAAATGGCATTAGAAAAGCAGCTATCTCTAATCCTAATTTAAATGATTTTGCTCAGTGGCAAGTTTTTGATGCTGGCAGTTGGAAAGGATTAGTTACTTTCAACAATCAACTGATTGGAATGAATTCCAATAATATCATCTACAAATATATCAGCACTTTTTTTGAACAAATTTTTTCTTTGGAGCAAGCTGGACTAGATATACGAGCCAATGCAGATTATCTAGTTGTTACCACGTTAAATCATGTATATATTTATAACCAAGCATTAAGTCAAATTATTCATATCCAAAATTCTCAAATAACCTCAAACCAAGTTAATTTCTCTTGTGCAACAGTAATAAATGAAACCATATTTATTGGCACAAATGAGAATGGTTTACTAACATCAACCATTACTGCTCCAACAAACTTTGAATTTATCATGCCAAACGGTCCATCAAGAAATTATATTTTTGCCATTAACGGTTCATCATCAAATTTGTGGGCAGTTTATGGCGGTTATGATGTCAGTTATAATCCTTACATCTTCTTAAATATTGGACAACCTGTAAGTTTCGGAATAAGCAAATATACTCCATCAGGATGGTTAAACATTCCGAAATCTGATGTTTTGGGCGCAAAAGCATTATCTAGAATTATAGTAAATCCTAATGATGAAACACAAGTTTATATAAGTTCCTTTCATAGTGGATTGCTAAAAATAGAAAACGATATTCCAACTACACTATTTAACCAATCAAACAGCGGTTTGGAAAGTTTAACTTTTGATGGCCCTAACATAAGTATAAGAATTAATGGTACTGTCTATGATAGAAAAGGAGATTTATGGGTTACGAATACCTTTATAAAAAATGGCTTAAAAGTTTTGCGGTCAAACGGTCAATGGCAATCTTATAATATGGAAAACATTATAAATAACTATCAATCTCTTATAATGGGAAGAATGACGATTGACAAAAATGGCACCAAATGGATTTGTTCAGTTTCTGATGGTGTTATTGCATTCAATGAAAATACAAACGTATTCAAAAAAATAACTTTTGGAGAAGATCTTGGTAATCTTCCTACTAATGATGTTAGAGCATTAGCAGTTGATAATAGAAGTCAATTATGGATTGGAACAACCAAAGGATTAAGAATACTAGGAAGCACCAGCAGTTATAACGAGACGGAGCAAATGAAAACGAATCGAATAGTTATTGAAGAAAATGGCATAGGTTCAGAATTACTTTACGAACAATTTATTACTGATATTGTGGTTAATGGTTCCAATCAAAAATGGATTGGAACTGTCGACTCTGGGGCCTTTCTTTTTTCATCAAACGGACAAGAAACTATCTATCATTTTACTAAAGACAATTCCCCTCTTCCAAGTAATGTAATCAATGATATTGATATTAATCCCATAACTGGCGAAATCTTTTTTGCGACTGATAAAGGGATGGTTTCCTTTCAAGGAAATTCAACTAAACCTGCCGATAGTCTGAAAGATGTTTATGTATATCCAAATCCTGTTCGCCCAGAATTTGTTGGAACCGTAAAAATTGCTGGATTAATTTCTAAAGCTAATATTAAAATCACTGATATTGAAGGTAACTTAGTTTACGAAACCACTTCCGAAGGTGGAACTATTGAATGGGACACCACTGCATTTGGAAAACACAAGGTAGCTTCAGGTGTTTACATGATTTTTATCGCCGCAGAAGACGCTTCAGAAACTGCTGTAAAAAAGGTGATGATTGTAAGATAATGTTAGTTAAAACTAAAGCCATAGTAATTTCATCCATAAAATATCAGGAAAAAAGTCTCATTGTAAAATGCTTTACCGAAAGTGATGGATTGAAAAGCTATTTTGTACAAAGTGCTTTTTCTAGCAAAAAATCCAATCAAAAAATTGCCTATTTTCAACCCTTGACACTTCTCGAAATTGAAGCGAGTCACAAAAATAAAGGCACACTAGAACACTTCAAAGAAATAAAACTAGCTACAGCCTATCAAACCATAAATACTGATGTTATTAAAAGCACTATTGTTATTTTTCTATCCGAAATGCTGCATCATAGCATACAAGAAGAAGAAAAAAACGAGAGTCTTTTCACTTTTTTAGAAACCGCATTGCTTTGGCTCGATACGCATGAAGAAACATCAAACTTCCATATAATTTTACTGCTAGAAGTAACAAAATTTTTAGGCTTTTATCCCGACACTTCAGAGATTGAAGGTAACCATTTCGAAATGAAAGAGGGTTACTTTACTCCATTTTTAGGAACAAGTTGTCTTAGTGAACATGAAACTTTTTTGTTTAAAAAACTAATCGCTTTAAAATTTGATTCCGACCAAAAAGTATTTGCAGGAATAGAACGTCAAATACTACTAAAAATTCTTTTGGAATATTACAGCATTCACCTAGATGGATTTAAAAAACCAAAATCTCTTGAGGTTTTAAAAGAAATTTTTAGTTAAAAAGAATCCAAAAAAAATTGATAGTGTTGCTTTGTTTTACTTTTGATAACTTTGAAAATTAATTTATCTAAATGAAAAAATTATTTATCTTTTTATTTTTTGCAAATGTATCTTTTGCAATTGCGCAACAAAAATACAATACGGAGAACGACATTCATTATTATGACGAAACCATAAATAAAAAGGATTCATATATTGACACTCAATGTACTCTTGATATATATTATCCCGAAAATAAAAAAGATTTTGCTACAATCATTTGGTTTCATGGAGGAGGGCTAACAAAAGGCAAAAAACAAATTCCAAAAGCATTAATGGATAAAGGCTATGCCATAGTTGCTGTAGAATATAGACTCTCTCCAAATGTCAGTGCACCAGCCTATATTGAAGATGCGGCGGCAGCAGTTTCCTGGGCATTCAATAACATTGAAAAATATGGCGGTAATAAAAAACTAATTTTTGTTTCCGGACATTCTGCAGGAGCTTATTTGGGAACTATTATTGTTATGGATAAATCTTATTTGGCCAAATACAGCATTGACCCAATGGATATAGCAGGATTAATTTCTTTTAGCGGACAAGTCATTACACATTTTACGATACGAAAAGAGCAAGGAATAAAAAGCACACAACCAACTATTGATAAGTATGCCCCAATAAATTTTGTTCGCGCAGATACACCTCCTATTTTGCTCATAACAGGTGATCGCGAAATGGAATTATTAGGGCGTTACGAAGAAAATGCCTATTTCTTTCGAATGATGAAACTAAACAAAAATAAAGATATTCGACTTTACGAACTACAAGGATTTAACCATTCTGGAATGGCTGAACCAGCTTATCCTTTACTATTAAATGAAGTAGAAAAGATTTCCAAAAAAATTCTTGAAAAGAAATAAATAGACATAGTCGCAAATAATAATTCTATCAAACTCTTTATTTCAATTCAAAACTTCAACTTTTGACTTTATGTCTTTATGACTTTCAACTTAATTTTACTACTTTCGCAAACTGATTAAAGAAACCCACAAAAATGAGTGCTAAGTTTACTGAATACAAAGGACTTGACCTGCCCACTGTGGCATCTGAAATTCTTGATTTTTGGAAAAAAAATAACGTCTTTGAACAAAGTATAACTTCCCGTGAAGGGGCAACTCCTTATGTGTTTTTTGAAGGGCCACCTTCTGCAAATGGATTACCAGGAATTCACCACGTGATGGCGCGTGCTATTAAAGATATTTTTTGTCGCTATAAAACTCAAAAAGGGTTTCAAGTAAAACGTAAAGCGGGTTGGGACACACACGGTTTGCCAGTAGAACTTGGAACTGAAAAAGAATTAGGAATTACCAAAGAAGACATCGGAAAAACCATTTCGGTAGAAGAATACAATGAAGCTTGTAAACGAACCGTAATGCGTTACACCGACGTGTGGAACGACTTGACCGAAAAAATGGGCTATTGGGTAGATATGGAACATCCATATGTGACCTACAAATCCAAATATATGGAAAGCGTTTGGTGGTTGTTAAAACAAATTTATAACAAAGGTTTACTATACAAAGGTTACACCATTCAACCGTATTCGCCAAAAGCGGGCACAGGATTATCATCTCATGAAGTAAACCAACCAGGAAGTTATAGAGATGTAACCGATACAACGGTCGTGGCGCAGTTTAAAACAAAAGTAGAAACGTTACCTAGCTTTCTTCAAGGTTTTGGAGAGGTTTACATTTTAGCTTGGACAACAACGCCTTGGACATTACCATCAAACACTGCTTTGACTGTTGGTCCAAAAATTGACTATGTTTTGGTTGAAACTTTCAATCAATACACCTTTCGTCCAACAAAAGTAATTTTAGCTAAAAACTTGGTCGGAAAACAATTCGGGAAAGGTTTTTTTGTTTCTACTGAAGCTCATGATTTTGAGAATTTCAATGAAGGAGATAAAAATATCCCATACAAAATTATTACCGAATGTAAAGGTTCAGATTTAGTTGGAATTCGATACGAACAATTAATGAAATTGGCTTTACCGTATGAAAATGCTGAAAATGCATTCAGAGTAATTTCAGGAGATTTTGTCACCACAGAAGACGGAACAGGGATTGTACACACTGCACCTACTTTCGGAGCAGATGATGCCAAAGTTGCCAAAGAAGCTTCTCCAGAAATACCGCCAATGTTGGTTCTTGACGAAAACGGGAATTCAGTTCCTTTGGTTGATTTGCAAGGTAAATTCATTGAAGGATTAGGTAATTTATCTGGAAAATACGTTAAAAACGAATATTATAATGATAGCGAAGCGCCAGAACGCTCAACTGACGTGGAAATTGCCATCCAATTAAAAGAAGAAAACAAGGCTTTCAAAGTAGAAAAATACGTTCATAGTTACCCACATTGTTGGAGAACAGACAAACCCATTTTATATTATCCGTTAGATTCTTGGTTCATTAAAGTAACCGAAATCAAAGACAGAATGTTCGATTTAAACGAAACCATCAACTGGAAACCAAAAGCAACTGGAGAAGGTCGTTTCGGAAATTGGTTAAAAAATGCAAACGATTGGAACTTGTCGCGTTCTCGCTATTGGGGAATTCCATTGCCAATTTGGAGAACCGAAGACGGAACCGAAGAAATCTTAATTGGTTCAGTCGAAGAGTTGTATTTAGAAATTGAAAAATCAATTGCAGCAGGTTTTCAAACAGCAAATCCTTTTAAGGGTTTTGAAATCGGAAATATGAATGAAGCTAATTATGATTTAGTTGATTTACATAAAAATGTAGTTGACGAAATAACGTTAGTTTCCGCTTCAGGAAAACCGATGAAACGTGAAAGTGATTTAATTGACGTTTGGTTTGATAGTGGAGCAATGCCTTATGCTCAATGGCATTATCCATTTGAAAATAAAGACAAGATTGACGAAAACAAAGATTTCCCAGCCGATTTTATTGCGGAAGGTGTGGATCAAACTCGGGGTTGGTTTTATACATTACACGCTATTGGAACCTTGGTTTTTGATAAAATTGCCTATAAAAACGTAGTATCAAACGGATTAGTTTTAGACAAAAACGGACAAAAAATGTCCAAACGCCTCGGAAATGCAGTTGACCCATTTACTACTTTAGAAGAATATGGTCCAGATGCAACGCGCTGGTATATGATTTCAAATGCTAATCCTTGGGATAATTTAAAATTTGATTTGGAGGGAATTGCCGAAGTGCGTCGTAAGTTTTTTGGAACTTTATATAATACCTACTCATTTTTTGCTTTATATGCTAATATAGACGAATTCAAATATGCAGAAGCTGAAATTCCGTTAGATGATCGACCTGAAATTGACCGTTGGATTTTATCTGAACTACATACTTTGATCAAAGTGGTTGATGAAGCTTATGCTGATTACGAACCTACCAAAGCTGCTCGTGCAATTTCTGATTTTGTTCAGGAGAATTTGAGTAATTGGTATGTTCGTTTGTGCAGAAGAAGATTCTGGAAAGGCGAATACGGAATAGATAAAATTGCAGCGTATCAAACGCTTTATACTTGTTTGTTGAATGTTGCCAAATTATCGGCTCCGATTGCTCCTTTCTTTATGGATAAATTATATCGAGATTTAGTTAACACTACTCATAACGAGGAATTTACTAGTGTTCATTTAGCAAAATTCCCGGTTTCGGTTGAAAACTTTGTTGATAAATCGTTGGAGAGCAAAATGATGAAAGCACAGACGGTTTCATCATTAGTTTTATCGCTTCGAAAAAAGGAAATGATTAAAGTACGCCAACCTTTACAAAAGATACTAATTCCAATACTTGACGAGAATCAAAGAGCTGAAATCGAAGCGGTTTCTGACCTTATAAAAGCCGAAGTAAACGTAAAAGAAATCGAACTTTTAGATGACGCATCGGGTGTGTTAGTGAAGCAAATTAAGCCAAATTTCAAAGCGCTTGGGCCACGATTTGGAAAAGACATGGGGTTGATTTCCAAAGAGATACAAAGTTTTACACCAGAACAAATCAACGAATTAGATAGTAAAGGAGAACTAACGCTTGTTATTTCAGGAAAAAGTATAATTTTAACATCCGAAGATGTTGAAATTACTTCTCAAGATATACCAGGTTGGCTAGTAGCTAATGCAAATGGAATTACTGTTGCATTAGATATCACACTAACAGATGAATTGAAAAATGAAGGAATTGCAAGAGAATTAGTTAACAGAATTCAAAACCTTAGAAAAGATAGTGGATTTGATGTGACTGATAAAATTAAAGTTTATATACAAAATAATGATACATTAGCAAAAGCTATAAAAGAAAACGAAAACTATATCAAATCGGAAACACTAACTGAAACTTTAGTTTTAGAAAATGAATTGAAAAATGGATCTGAGATAGAATTTGATGAGATAAAAACAAGAATATTAATTTCTAAATAATTAAGAAAGATTATGGTAGAAGAAAAAATGAGATACTCAGATGCTGATTTAGCAGAGTTCAAAGAAATTATTGTAAATAAAATTGAAAAAGCAAAATCCGATTTAGAATTAATTAAAAGCGCTTACATGAACGACTTAAACAATGGAACTGACGATACATCGCCAACGTTTAAAGCATTTGAAGAAGGTAGCGAAACGATGTCTAAAGAAGCCAACTCTCAATTGGCAATTCGTCAAGAAAAATTTATTCGTGATTTAAAAAATGCTCTTTTCCGTGTAGAAAACAAAACTTATGGTGTTTGCAAAGTAACAGGAAAACTTATTTCTAAAGAAAGATTGAAAATAGTTCCTCATGCAACCATGAGTATCGAAGCAAAAAATTTGCAACGATAAAAAGCTTAATCGTAAATTAAATTTGACGCTCCAAAATTGGAGCGTTATTTTTTTTAGAAAAAAAGTCTATTTTTGCGCCATTAATTTCCTGAAGATGTCATTACGAAATTCCATTTTAATCATCGCAATTATTTTATTGGTTGACCAATTCGTCAAGATATATATTAAAACCCATTTTATTTATGGTGAAGCGGGTCAAGTTGATGTGGCAAATTGGTTCAAAATACTCCTAATTGAAAATGAAGGAATGGCTTGGGGAACAAAAATCCCTGGAATGTATGGAAAATTAATTTTAACTATTTTCAGGATTTTTGCTGTATTTGGAATTGGATATTGGTTATATGATTCTAGCAAAAAACAAAGTTCTAATTATTTAATGGTGGCTATTGCGCTAATTTTTGCTGGTGCAGTTGGAAACATTATTGACTCGGTATTCTATGGAGTAATTTTTGATGACAGTTATGGCCATTTATCAACTATTTTTTCAAACAATCCTTATGGAACATGGTTTTACGGACGAGTAGTAGATATGCTTTATTTTCCCATTTTGGAAGGAAATTTCCCGAAATGGTTGCCAATTTGGGGTGGCCATACTTTTAAATTTTTTAATGCTATTTTCAACATTGCAGATATGTCTATTTCAACAGGAGTAGGGATTTTAATTGTGTTTAACAAAAAAGCTTTTACTAAAAAACTATAGTTGAAAGTTATACACAGTTGTAGGCGTTACACAATAATCCAGGAGAATATCGGTTTCATTAACATCTTCAACAACTTCTTCAGGCTCAAAAAAAGATAAACCAATTTTGACAACATCTTCTCGGCATTTTGAAAGGAAGTGATCATAAAACCCTTTGCCATAGCCCACTCTGTTCCCTTTTTTATCATAAGCCAATAATGGAACAAAAACTACATCAATTTTTGAATGGGGCACTTCAATTCCGTCTAATGGTTCATATATATTATATCCATTTTTTTGAAATTTAGTGTTTTCTGTCAATAAATAATTAGTCATTTCTAGGGTTTCGAAATTACTTTTGGCTACCACAATTTCTTTATCCTTTCCCGCTAAAATTTGCAGAATAAACTCAGTATCTATTTCCTTATGCTCCTCAATAGTAATATACAAATGAAAATAAGTATTATCCCAAACTTGTCTGCCGTTAGGCATAACATCCAATTGTAGCAAACGGTTAGCAATTGACATGCTTTTATCTTCAACTTCAGCTTCGGAAAGTTGCTGACGTAATTCTTTATATTTTTTACGTAAGTCCTTTTTATTCATAATTCAAAAGTACTTTAATTTTTATAACTTTGGAATCAATCAAAAATTCTTAATGTCAACTCCTACTTTAGAACTTCAAATACAATCTTTGCCAAATAATCCTGGCGTATATCAGTATTATGACAAAGAAGGAAAAATACTTTATGTAGGCAAAGCTAAAAACTTAAAAAAAAGAGTTGCTTCCTATTTCAACAAGCTTCACGATAATGCCAAAACTAATGTCTTGGTTAAAAAAATTATAGAAATAAAACACATTGTCGTTTCTTCGGAAGCCGATGCCTTGTTGCTTGAAAACAACCTCATCAAAAAATTACAACCTCGCTATAATGTAATGCTCAAGGATGATAAAACCTATCCTTGGATATGCATCAAAAAAGAACCATTTTCACGCATTTTTCCCACCAGAAGAATGGTAAAAGATGGCTCAGAATATTTTGGCCCCTACACCAATTTTAAGACGGTCAATACAATTTTGGATTTAATAAAAGAATTATATCCACTACGAACCTGTAACTATGATTTAAGTGAAGCCAATATCAAATCGAATAAATATAAAGTGTGTTTGGAGTATCATCTTGGAAACTGCAAAGGACCATGTGAAGGATATGAAACGCTAGAAAATTACCAAAAACAAGTTGATGCCATTCGCGAAATTCTAAAAGGAAACTTTAAAAACAGTATGCGCGATTTTAAAAAACTCATGCAAGAATTGGCAACAGAAATGAACTTTGAAGCCGCACAAAAAATCAAAGAAAAAATTGAAGTTTTAGAAAATTACCAATCACGTTCTACGATTTTAAATCCAAAAATATCCAATGTAGATGTTTTTTCAATCGTTTCTGATGAAACAATGGCCTATGTTAATTTTCTTCAAATTTCTCATGGTGCTATTATTCGTTCTTTTACTTTGGAACTGAAAAAGAAATTGGACGAAACCGATGAAGAACTATTAGAATTAGCCGTTGTAGAACTTCGAGAGCGTTTTAACTTGATAACCAAAGAAATTATTTTACCATTCTCTTTAGATTTTGGCGATACAATAAAAGTTACCGTGCCTCAACTTGGTGATAAAAAACAAATACTAGAACTGTCACAACGCAATGCAAAATACCAGCGCTTAGAACAATTGAAACAAATTCAAATTGTTGATCCTGAGCGACACACTAATAGAATAATGGCGCAGATGCAAAAAGATTTACGCCTTTCTGAAGAGCCAAGACATATTGAATGTTTTGATAATTCTAATATTCAAGGCACAAATCCAGTTTCGGCTTGTGTGGTTTTTAAAGACGGAAAACCAAGTAAGAAAGACTATCGCCATTTTAATATCAAAACTGTAGAAGGGCCGAATGATTTTGCTTCTATGGAAGAAGTAGTTTATAGAAGATACAAACGATTATTGGATGAAAATCAACCATTACCACAACTGATAATTATAGATGGTGGAAAAGGACAATTGTCGTCTGCTTTAAAAAGTATTGATGATTTAGGTTTACGAGGTAAAATTGCTATTATTGGCATAGCCAAGAGATTGGAAGAGTTGTTTTATCCGGGTGATTCAGTACCATTATATTTAGATAAAAAATCGGAAACTTTAAAAATCATACAACACCTTCGCAACGAAGCACACCGATTTGGAATTACACATCATAGAGATAAACGAAGTAAAACAGCCTTGCAAACTACTATGGAAACCATTCCAGGAATTGGTGAAAAAACTATGTTAACCTTAATAAAACACTTCAAAAGTGTTAAAAGATTACAATTAGCGACAGAAAAAGAAATTTCTGACGTTGTAGGTGTGTCAAAAGCAAAAAAAATTTCCGAATTTTACAACATTAGTAATTCCTAAATGTATAAAGTGCCACTAGCCATTAGCCAAAAGTCATTAGCCAAAAGTCATTATGTTGCTATTGCCTCATCTTCTATTGCCTATTGCCTATTGCCTATTGCTTTATTGTTGTTTACTCATTCTTGCTATTCCCAAGAAAAAACAAACCGTCCTAAAATTGGTCTAGTGCTCAGCGGTGGTGGCGCCAAAGGATTTGCTCATATTGGTGTTTTAAAAGCTCTTGAAAAAGCAGGCGTTAAAATTGACTATATAGGAGGAACTAGTATGGGTGCTGTAGTTGGTGGATTATATGCTTCTGGATATAGTGCCACACAAATAGATTCTATTTTTTACAACACTAATTTTGACGAATTGTTGCAAGATTATATTCCACGTTCTTCAAAAAGTTTTTATGAAAAACGAAATGACGAATTATATGCCATTTCATTACCATTTCATAAATTAAAAATTGGAATTCCTATTGCCCTTTCAAAAGGGATGTATAATTATAGTTTATTAAGTAAATTGACACACAAAGTGAGGTATATTAAAGATTTTGATAAACTTCCAATACCATTTTTATGTGTTGCCACAGATATTGAAAATGGTGAACCTGTTATTTTACGAAGTGGTTATTTAGCTCAAGCAATGCTAGCTAGCTCAGCATTTCCTTCATTGTTTTCTCCTGTGGAAATTGAGGGAAGATTATTAATTGATGGTGGTGTGGTTAACAATTATCCTGTTGAAGAAGTAAGAAATATGGGGGCTGATATCATTATCGGAGTAGATGTTCAAGATGATTTAAAAAACAGAAAATCACTTAATGATGCCACAAGAATTTTAGTTCAAATAACGAATTTGGATATGATAAAAAGTATGCATGAAAAAAAGAAGATAACTGATATTTATATAAAACCAGACGTCTCTAATTATGGTGTAATTTCTTTTAATGAAGGCCAAGAAATTGTAAAAAAAGGAGAAGAAGCGACAATGCTAGAATTAGAAAAATTAAAACTTCTTACAAAGCCATCTATAGAAAACAAAGTAAATTATTTAAATGTTAAAAAAGATACTTTACTTATAAAAAATATTAGTCTTAATAAAATTGATAATTATACTAGAGCCTATGTTTTGGGAAAACTTCGTTTTGTAAATGGCAATAAAATCACCTATGAAGATTTAAAAACAGGAATTAATAATATCAATGCCACTCAAAATTTTAGCAGAATAAATTACACACTCAAAAGCTATCAAGACGCTGATGAGTTGAAATTAAACCTTACTGAAAATCCAAACAAAACCTTTTTGAAATTTGGATTACATTATGATGGTTTATATAAAAGCGCTCTCTTAGCAAACTTAACCCAAAAAAAATCACTTTTTAAAAATGATGTTGTCTCACTAGATATTGGCCTTGGCGATAATATTAGATATAATTTGGACTATTATATAGACAATGGTTTTTATTGGAGTTTTGGTATGAAATCAAGATTTAATCAATTTAATAGAAACCTCACAACCGATTTCAAGGATGGTGAAATCTTAACACAACTAGGATTGAACACTATTAATATCGATTTTTCAGATTTCACTAATCAAGCTTATTTGCAGACTGTTTTTATTCAAAAATTTTTAATTGGAGCAGGAATAGAATTTAAACAGTTAAAAATTAAATCCGAAAATTTAGGTAGTATCTCTCCAACATTTGAAAACAGCAAATATGGTAGTGTATTTGGTTACCTGAAATATGACTCTTTTGACAATAATTTATTTCCAAAAAAAGGATGGTTTTTTTCAGGTGATGTTCAATCTTATCTTTATTCTTCAGACTATACAAATGACTTTAACCGATATTCTATTGCAAAAGCGGAAATTGGATTAGTCAAAACATTTTATAAAAAAGT
The DNA here is from genome assembly GCA_943325515.2 of Flavobacterium psychrophilum. Classification (GTDB taxonomy): domain Bacteria; phylum Bacteroidota; class Bacteroidia; order Flavobacteriales; family Flavobacteriaceae; genus Flavobacterium; species Flavobacterium psychrophilum_R. Next base: position 25,360 of record CALPPS020000010.1, on the reverse strand, counting down.
GACATTAAAAATACAAACTGATGCAGGATTAGCTTTTGGTAAAGACAGTGTTCATTTTTTTGATTTTGTGCTTGGCGGATATGGTTTTAATACTATCAACAACTTCAAACATTTTTATGGTTATGATTTTTTAAGTATTTCAGCAGATAGCTTTATTAAATCTTGTTTTACAATTGACTATGAATTTTACAAAAAAAACCACGTGAATTTTTCAGCAAATTATGCTAATGTTCAAGATGATTTGTTCTCAAGTGGAAATTGGTTTTCAAAACCAAAATATAATGGATACGCAATAGGATATGGATTAGAGTCTGTGATTGGTCCTATTGAAATAAAACATTCTTGGTCGCCTGAACAAAGAAAAGGTTATACTTATTTTAGTATTGGATTTTGGTTCTAATTATAAAATACATTCAAAAAATTATATTTTTTTAATTATCTGAAACAATAAACTATATTTGAAAAACTATTAATTAAACTAACTATTTATGTCAATTTGGAAAAGAAAACCTATGGCGTTACTTCTTGCTGAAGCGTCAGAATCAGAAAAAGGATTAAAAAGAACTTTAACTGCTTGGTCACTTGTTGCCCTAGGAATTGGAGCTATTATTGGAGCTGGATTATTTGTTAGAACCGCAACGGCGGCGGCTCAAAATGCAGGTCCTTCGGTAACTATTGGTTTTATAGTTGCTGCAATTGGTTGTGCTTTAGCTGGGCTTTGTTATGCTGAATTATCTTCATCTATTCCAATTTCTGGTAGTGCTTATACTTATACCTATGCGACCATGGGCGAACTTTTGGCTTGGATTATTGGCTGGGATTTAATTTTAGAATATGCGGTAGGTGCCGCCACCGTTGGAATAGCTTGGAGTGAATATCTCAATAATCTGCTGGTCAATGTGCTCCATGTCAATCCTATTCCTTATGAATGGTGTCATTCTCCTTTTCAACATTCTGCAGATGGTGTTAGTGGAATAATTAACTTACCGGCCTTTTTTATCGTTGCAGCAATAAGTTTATTGTTAATAAAAGGAACACAAGAATCCGCTTTTGTAAACGGGATTATCGTTGTTGCCAAAGTAGCAATTGTAGTAATGATCATTATTTTCGGATGGCATTTTATCAAGCCTGAAAACCATACTCCTTACATACCCCCTACTTCAATATTCACTGATGAACATGGTGTTGGCCATAATTTTGGTGGTATCATGGGAATACTCGGTGCAGCCGGAACGGTTTTCTTTGCCTTCATAGGTTTTGATGCTGTGAGTACTGCAGCACAAGAAACTATAAACCCTAAACGCAATATGCCAATCGGAATTTTAGGCTCGTTAGCGGTTTGTACCATTTTGTATATTCTTTTTGCGCACGTATTAACCGGTCTTGAATCCGTAGATTTTTTCAGAAACGGCGGGAAAGAAGCGTCTGTAGCGAATGCCATAACATCAGCAATGCCGGGCTATGGATGGTTGGCACAGTTCGTAACTGTTGCTATTTTGGCTGGATTCTCCTCAGTAATTTTAGTAATGTTATTAGGCCAATCAAGAGTGTTTTATGCCATGGGTAAAGATGGTCTACTGCCAAAAGCATTTAGCCATTTACACCCGAAATTTAAAACGCCATACAAAGCTAATCTAGTAATTTTGGCTATTGTTGGGCTTTTTGCAGCCTTTATACCTGGTGATATAGTGGGAGACATGACCAGTATCGGAACACTTTTCGCCTTTATCTTAGTTTGTATATCTGTAATTGTGTTGCGTAAAACAGAGCCTGATATGAAACGTGAATTCAAAACACCATTTGTGCCTTTTGTTCCAATATTAGGTATTTTTGTTTGCCTCGCCATGATTTACGGATTAGGCTGGACCAATTGGTTACGACTTATTGCATGGTTAGCCATCGGATTGGTGATTTATTTTGTGTACAGCAAGAAAAACAGTAATTTGAATAACCCAAAATAATTTTTTTAAAATATTCTTAAAAAAGGATTAATTAGTTTTTTTAACTTTTTAATCCTTTTTTGTTTTTAAAAAATTAATAAATATCATTTTCAGCATTTATATTTTACCGATATTTGTTATATGAAAAAATGGGATAATTTATTAATATATCTAAAATTCCTTATCAAGAGAAATCCTGAATGAGTTTTTTTAATGCGAATAAATAATAATTTGAATCCATTTTCAAATTATCTCATTTTCAAATTTTCAAATTAAAATACTATGCCACTATACCATAAACTTGGCGATTTCCCACAAAAAAGACACACGCAGTTTGAAAAACCAGCAGGTGGTTTGTACTACGAACAGCTGTTCGGTACCGAAGGATTTCATGGACATTCTTCATTGCTATATCACACTCACAGACCAACTCAAGTCAAGGAAATAACCAAATCATATTCAGTAGAACCAAAGATTGCCATTGGCAAAAACATCAAATCATTACTTCTAAAAGGCTTCGAATTAAAACCCGAAGATGATTTTCTAGAAAGCAGAAAAGCAATGCTTGTTAACCGCGATTGTATTATCGGATTGGCAGCGCCAAGAAAATCATTAACAAGCTATTTCTACAAAAACGCCGATGCTGATGAAATGATTTTTATCCATAAAGGAAAAGGAAAACTCCGCACTATGATGGGAAATATCCAATTTGAATACGGAGATTATCTTATCATTCCACGCGGAATGATTTACCAAATTGAATTCCAAACTGAAGATAACCGATTGTTTTATGTCGAGTCATATACACCATTTTATACTCCAAAACGATACAAAAACGCATCAGGCCAACATTTAGAACATTCTCCTTTTTGCGAACGCGATTTCAAATTGCCCACCGAACTGGAAACACACGATGAAAAAGGCGATTTTACAATCAAAATCAAAAAGGAAGGGATGATACACGAAATGGTTTATGCCACGCATCCTTTTGACGTTGTTGGTTGGGATGGATACAATTTCCCTTATGGATTCAGCATTCATAATTTTGAACCAATAACAGGTCGTGTGCACCAGCCGCCGCCTGTTCACCAAACTTTTGAAACAGCTACTTTTGTGGTTTGTTCGTTCTGTCCAAGGTTGTATGATTACCATCCAAAAGCGATTCCAGCTCCATACAATCACAGCAACATCGATAGCGATGAGGTTTTGTATTACGTTGATGGCGATTTTATGTCAAGAAATAATATCGAACAAGGTCATATTACATTACATCCGAAAGGAATTCCGCACGGACCAGCACCCGGAGCAATGGAACGTAGCATCGGCCAAACCGTGACACAAGAATTAGCCGTTATGGTAGACACATTCCGCCCATTAATGGTAACTGAAGAAGCTATAGGATTAGACGACGGTCAATATTATAAATCTTGGGTAGAGTAAACAATTAAATACTAAATTAAGCTCCACGAATTTCACTTTATTCGTGTATTTGTGGCTAAAATAAACATCATGAGTAAAGAAGTAAAATCCGTTGAATACGGTTTAGAAAAGATATTTAAAGACGCACAAGATTTCCTTCCACTTTTAGGCACAGATTATGTTGAGTTTTATGTTGGGAACGCAAAACAATCTGCACATTATTACAAAACAGCATTTGGGTATCAGTCTTTGGCTTATTCAGGTCTAGAAACCGGTGTAAAAGACAGAGCAAGCTATGTATTAAAACAAGATAAAATCCGTTTAGTATTAACTACACCTTTAAATCCTGATTCTCCCATCAATCAACACATCGTTAAACATGGTGATGGGGTAAAAGTAGTAGCACTATGGGTGGAAGATGCTACAAAATCATTTGAAGAAACTACAAAACGTGGTGCTCGTCCATTTATGGAACCTACCGTTGAAAAAGATGAACATGGAGAAGTCGTTCGTTCAGGAATATACACCTATGGTGAAACAGTTCATATTTTTGTGGAACGTAAAAATTACAATGGTATTTTCCTTCCTGGATATAAAGAATGGAAATCAGATTACAACCCATCAGCTGTTGGATTAAAATATATTGACCACATGGTTGGAAATGTAGGTTGGGGAGAAATGAACCAATGGGTTAAATTCTACGAAGATGTTATGGGATTTGTCAATTTCTTATCGTTTGATGACAAACAAATTCATACCGAATATTCTGCCTTGATGAGTAAGGTTATGAGTAACGGAAATGGAAGAATTAAATTTCCAATAAACGAACCTGCAGAAGGAAAGAAAAGATCTCAAATTGAAGAATATTTAGATTTTTATGGTGGTCCAGGAGTACAACACATTGCAATTGCTACTGATGATATTATTACGACAGTTTCTCAGCTTAGAGCTAGAGGTGTTGAGTTCTTGTCAGCACCACCACATGCCTACTATCAAGCAATTCCTGAAAGATTAGGAGTTCATATGGATATGATGAAAGAAGATATCAATGAAATTGAAAAACTAGCCATTATGGTTGATGCAGATGAAGACGGTTATTTACTACAAATTTTCACGAAGCCAGTGGAAGATCGCCCAACATTATTTTTTGAAATTATTCAAAGAATGGGTGCAAAAGGATTTGGAGCTGGAAATTTTAAAGCTCTATTTGAGTCTATCGAGAGAGAACAAATGTTGCGAGGAACATTATAAAAAAAGAGATGTCATTACAGAATTAATAAAATATAACGATATAGTTAATATTTTTTTGCTAAAAATCTGTTAAAGTTGAAATTTTACTTTTAATTCTGCAACAGATTACAGTATATTTGTACCAACAAAAATCAAGGAGTGGTTTCCTTATTTTTTTACATAAATTTTCATAATTTATAGTTTTTTGGTTGGTTAATATCATAAAAACTCAATCATTAATTTGATTGAGTTTTTTTGTTTTAATATATTTGGAATGGATATTGTAAATACTGAATAAAAAACAATTAAAACATGAAAAAATATTTCTTCCTATTATTGCTTTTTATCACGGTAGGTTTTGACTCTCAAAACCCTGAAGCTTATGATGTTGGTGAGTGGTTTAAATTCAGGATACATTACGGTTTTATCAATGCGGGATACGCCACACTCGAAGTTCAAGAAGCTATTAAAAACAACAAAAAAGTTTACCATGCCATTGGTAAAGGATATACAGTAGGCATGTCAAGGTTTTTCTTTAAAGTTAATGATAATTATGAAAGTTATTTTGATAAAACGTCGAATAGGCCCTATCAATTTGTCAGACAAATAGACGAAGGTGGTTACACTAAAAATCAAGAAGGGTTTTTTAATCAAGATGCTAATAAAGTACTTATTAAAGATTATAAAAACAAAACAGAAAAAACATTCCCAGTTACAGAAAATGTACAGGATATTATTTCTACTTTTTATTTTTTAAGAAACTACCCAAATATTGACAAACTAAAAGTAGGAGAATCGGTTATTGTCGACATGTTTTTTGATAATGAAACCTTTAAGTTTAAGTTAAAATTCATAGGAAGAGAAAATATAAAAACTAAATTTGGAACTGCACCAACAATGATATTTAGACCAATAGTTCAATCTGGTAGAGTTTTTAAAGAAGAAGAAAGCTTAACGGTTTGGATTTCCGATGACGAAAATAAGATCCCTTTGAGAATAAAAGCCAGTTTAGCAGTGGGCTCAATAAAAGGAGAATTAGAGGGCTTCAAAGGGTTAAAAAATCCATTTATGGTAAAATTAAATGACTAATGAGTAATAAAAACAATACGGATCAAATTTTAGAGGCTTTAGAAAAAAAATTTGAAGCTATAAATCAAAAAACCGAAACCCATTTAGAAGGACTTATTTGGTCAAAACCTATAACTTATTGGGATTATATTCAAACCGATGCCTTATTAAATTTACAAACTCAAAGAACTGTTTTGCCTGATGAAATGGTTTTTATCATGTACCATCAAGTAAACGAATTATTGTTCAAAATGATACTTTGGGAAATAAATCAATTGTGTCATACTGAAAAACCAAAAACTGATTTTTTTACCGAAAAACTAAGAAGAATAAGCCGCTATTTTGATATGCTAACCACTTCATTTGACATTATGGGTGACGGAATGGAAGTGGCTCAGTATATGAAATTCAGAAATACTTTAACACCCGCAAGCGGATTTCAAAGCGCACAATACAGACTAATCGAATTCTCCTCAACAGATTTGATAAATTTGATTGATTATCGTTTTAGATCAACTATTGACAGGAATACACCTTACACTCATGCCTTTGAACATTTGTATTGGCAAGCTGCTGGAAAAGATTATCAAACAGGTGAAAAATCATTTTTAATATTAGAATTTGAAAGAAAATATAAAGAAGAATTTCTTCGTTGTATGGAAGAATATAATACTATAAATATTTGGCAAAAATTCAAACAACTTCCTTTAGAAGACCAAAAAAATGAAGCATTAGTTAATGCCATGCGTCATTATGACCATACAATTAACATCACTTGGGTTATGGGACATTTAAATGCTGCCAAAAAATATATTGATAGCGGACAAGGTTCTGGAGAAGCAACAGGTGGAAGCGATTGGAAAAAATACATGCATCCAAAATACCAAAGGAGGATATTTTTTCCAGAGTTGTGGAGTGAAGAGGAATTAAAAAATTGGGGCGAGGAATAATAATATGATTTATAAATCCCTTAAACTTTTTTGTGTTTTTTGTCTTTTTGTTTTTTCGTTAAGTTCTTGTGAAAAAGCTAAAGAGGAAGAAATTTTTGCAGGAAAACCTAAATACAAATTAGTAGATTTTGGTTTTAATCTGCATGATTTCAATGTTGTCAATGATACTATACAATCCGGTGATACTTTTGGAAGTTTATTAGAAACCCAAAACTTAAAAGGGCAACAAGTATTTGATATTGTTGCCAAAGTAAAAGATACTTTTGATGTTAGAACCATTAGAATTGGGAAAGCATATACTATTCTGAGAACTAAAGATAAAACCAATAAAATTCAAGTTTTTATTTATCAACCCGACCGTTTGAATTATTATATTGTAGATTTTAGGGATACCATAATGGCTTACAAAAAAACCAGGCCATTAACTTTAAAAACTAGAACAATTGCTGGTGCATTAAATGGTTCTTTATCCGAAACATTACAAAATCTTGATGTTGACCCATCATTAGCGACAAGAATTGCAAAAGTTTATGCTTGGTCTATTGACTTTTTTAAATTACAAAAAGGAGATAAATTTGGCTTGACCTTTTCGGAAAGATATATAAATGATACTATTTATGACGGAGTTGACAGTTTAAAAGCTGCTTTTTTTGAATATAAAGGTAAAAATATTTATGCCTTTCCTTTTTCTCCCGATGGGAGTACTAACAAACAACAATTTTTTGATGAAGAAGGTAAAACATTAAAAAATTTCTTCTTGAAAGCACCTTTAAAATTTGTAAATATCACTTCCCGTTATACCAGAAGCAGATTTCATCCTGTACAAAAAATTTGGAAAGCTCACAATGGTACAGATTATGCAGCGCCAACAGGAACTCCAATTATGACAACCGCAGCGGGAGTTGTAGAACAAGCCGGTTATACTACCGGCAACGGAAATTTTGTAAAAGTAAAACACGATAGAACTTACTCAACTCAATACCTACACATGTCAAAAATAGTAGTTCGCCGCGGACAAAGAGTAACCCAAGGACAAGTAATTGGGAAAGTAGGAAGTACTGGATTGGCAACTGGACCACATGTATGTTATCGTTTTTGGAAAAATGGAGTACAGGTAGATGCTTTACGCTTAAAGCTTCCTACTTCAACTCCTATGGATTCTAAATACAAACAAAAATATTTGGAATATATGAAACCTCTAAAAAGAACTTTAGACAGTGTAGCTAAGACAAATACAAAGAAATAATATTTTTTTAATCAACTACAACGTTGAAGTTGAAATTTACTGAATTTTATACGAATCATATTTGTAAATTTGACATTTAAAATATAAAAAATGACTTTACAAGATATAAATCCCACAAAGACCTCTGCTTGGGAAAAATTAAATCAACATTATGCTCAAATGAAAACCATTTCTATAAAGGAAATGTTTGCAAATGATACAACAAGAGCAGAAAAATTTAACATTCAGTGGGATGATTTCTTACTAGATTATTCCAAAAACAGTATCAATCAAGATACTTTTAATTTACTTCAAGATTTGGCAAAAGAAGTGAATTTGAAAGCAGCTATTGATGCCTATTTTGGTGGAGAAAACATCAATCAAACCGAAAATAGAGCAGTACTCCATACCGCTTTGCGTTCTCCCAAAAATACTTCCATAAAAGTTGATGGGGAAAATATAATTCCAGAAATTTTTGAAGTAAAAGATAAAATAAAAAAGTTTTGTAATGAAGTTATTTCAGGACAAAGAAAAGGGTTCACAGGAAAAGCGTTTACAGATGTAGTTAATATCGGGATTGGTGGTTCAGACCTTGGTCCAGCAATGGTTGTTGAAGGATTGCAGTTTTACAAAAATCATTTGAATATTCATTTTGTATCCAATGTTGATGGGGATCATGTAAATGAAATTATAAAAAAAATAAATCCCGAAACCACACTTTTCGTAATTGCTTCTAAAACATTTACTACACAAGAAACACTTACCAATGCTGAAACTATTCGAGCTTGGTTTTTGAAAACGGCAAAACAAGAAGATGTTGCAAAACATTTTGTGGCAGTTTCAACTAACATTCAAAATGTTACAGAATTTGGCATCAATCCCGATAATATTTTCCCAATGTGGGATTGGGTTGGTGGACGTTTTTCACTATGGAGTGCGGTTGGTTTATCAATTAGTTTAGCAGTTGGTTTTGATCATTTTGACGATTTATTAGAAGGGGCTCACAAAATGGATATTCATTTCAAAAATGAAACTTTTGACAAAAATATTCCTGTTGTTTTAGCGCTATTAAGTATCTGGTACAATAACTTTTTTGGTGCCGAAAGCGAAGCTTTAATCCCTTATACCCAATACTTGCAAAAATTAGCACCCTATCTTCAACAAGGCATCATGGAAAGCAACGGAAAGAGCATAGGCCGTGATGGAAAACCTGTAAATTATCAAACTGGAACTATCATTTGGGGCGAACCAGGAACCAATTCCCAACATGCATTTTTTCAATTAATTCATCAAGGAACAAAACTTATTCCAACTGATTTTATAGGTTTTGTTGAGCCGCTATATGGCAATCAAGACCATCATGACAAGTTGATGTCCAACTTTTTTGCGCAGACAGAAGCTTTACTTAATGGCAAAACTGCAGCACAAGTAAATGCTGAATTTGTTAAGCAAAACATTACAGGAGACAAAGCTGATTTTCTGTTACCTTTTAAAGTATTTACTGGAAATAAACCAACAAATACCCTATTAATTCAAAAATTAACTCCAAAATCGCTAGGTTCATTAGTTGCATTATACGAACACAAAATTTTTGTTCAAGGTGTAATCTGGAATATCTTTAGTTATGATCAATGGGGCGTTGAACTTGGAAAACAATTAGCTAATTCTATTTTAGAAGAAATTCATTCTGGAGTTGTAAAAAAACACGATAGTTCTACAGAATTTTTATTAAACCATTTTCTGAAAAACAAATAATAGAACATATCCTAAAACCTCTCTAATTAGTGCCGTTTTTTTATCTCTTTTCTCTATATTTGTTTTTCTAAAAAATAACACTATGTATCATTTTATTCAAAAATTTCATTCTGGTTGGGCTTATTTAGCCTTATTTTTATTAGTAGTAGCTGTGATAAATTCCATTATTGGGATGTCTTCAAAGAAAGTGTTTACCGCTAATGACAGAAAAATAGCTTTGTTTGGTTTAGTAGCAACTCACATTCAATTGGTAGTTGGTTTGATTCTATATTTTATTTCTCCGTTAGGTGCTGCATCTATCGGTCAAATGGCGGAATCAAATGTGCGTTTAACTTGGTTAGAGCATCCTCTAATTAATGTGATAGCTATAGTTTTAATTACTATTGGATGGTCAAAACACAAAAAAGGAGATACAAACACTGCAAAATTTAAATCCATTGCACTATTCTATTTCTTGGGATTAGTCTTAATCTTGAGTAGAATCCCTTGGAATTTGTGGTTTAACAAATAAAATAAAAAGTCCTTAAAAGGACTTTTTTTATCAAGGTATAGTTTTTGAAAATCAATTTATACTTTTAAAAAGTAAACAATGAATAACAAAATAAAAATATTCTTTTTATCAATTATAACAACCCTTTTATCTGCGAGTTTTTCATCAGCTTATGCACAACAAAAAGATAAAAACAAAGATAAAGTAAAGGCGGTATTGGTAAAAGAGGATAAAGTGAAAACAAAAGTAGCAGTACTTTCAAAAAAAGACTCGCTAAAAACTAAAGAAATAAAGGAGATTACGGAAATCGCCGATTCAGTTAAAACCGAAGTCAATTTAAAATTTAAATTCTACAAAAGAAATGCCCATGCTTCTTATTATGCTCAAAAATTTCATGGTAGAAGAACTGCAAGTGGCGCTCGATTTGATAATACAAAATACACAGCCGCTCACAAAAAATTACCTTTTGGAACAAAAGTAAGAGTAACTAATGAAGTCAATGGAAAATCAGTTATTGTAGAAATTACAGATCGCGGGCCATTCTCAAAAGTTCGTGAAATTGATTTAACAAAAAAAGCTTTTATGGAATTAGCAGACAATAAAAATTCTGGAGCTGTAATTGTTAAACTTGAAGTTGAAGCAAACTAAAATTACCAATCTTTGAAAGGAAAATTGCTTAAAAAAGCATTATAAAATCGCTCGTCATTAGTAACTTCTTTTCCAAGCCAATGTGGTTTTTCAAAAACCTCCTCTTCCGATTGTAGTTCTATTTCGGCTATTATCAATCCTTCATTATCTCCTGAAAAAACATCTACTTCATAAACATGATTGCCAACTTTCACTTCGTGACGAATTTTATCTATCATTCCGCTTTCGCAAATAGTTAATAATTTTTCGGCATCAGAAACGGCTATTTCTCTTTCCCATTCTAATCGGGTGGTGCCAGTTTCATTTCCTTTTCCTTTAATGGTTAAAAAAGCTTTATCGGTTTTAATTCTAACACGAACAGTGCGTTCTGGGTTTGAATTTAAATACCCTTGAACAATTCTTTTTTTAGAAAAAGCAGCTGAAATAAAGCCATCAGAAAGAACTAAAAATTTTCGTTCTATTTCTATCATTGGATGCAAATTTTATCGAAAGATACTATAAATTTGTGATATGGCTGAACCGATTTCTTTTCGAAAAATCATTCATATAGATATGGATTCTTTTTATGCTTCTGTGGAGCAAATGGACAATCCTGCATTAAAAGGAAAACCATTGGCCGTTGGCGGAAGTGAAGTTCGTGGTGTGGTTTCAGCAGCTAGTTATGAAGCTAGGAAATTTGGAGTTCGTAGTGCCATGAGTGGTATTCAAGCCAAAAGAAATTGCCCCGAATTACTATTTGTTCGCCCAAGATTTGACCGTTATAAAGAAATTTCAAAACAAATCAGAAAAATTTTTCACGAATACACCGATTTGGTTGAACCTTTGTCTCTGGATGAAGCTTATCTAGATGTTACCCAAAACAAAAAGGGAAATCCTAGCGCTTCTTTAATCGCACAAGAAATTAGAAAACAAATTTTTGAAGAAGTTGGACTTAACGCATCTGCTGGAATTTCAATTAATAAATTTGTAGCAAAAATTGCTAGCGATTATAACAAACCCAACGGACAAAAAACGGTAAATCCTGAAGAAGTAGAAACTTTTTTGGAAAATCTAGACATCAAAAAATTCTATGGTATTGGCAAAGTTACTAGAGATAAGATGTACCATTTAGGGATTTTTACGGGAAAAGATTTAAAATCAAAATCAAGAGAATTTCTAGAGGAACATTTTAGCAAAAGTGGGTTGCATTTCTATAACATAGTTAGAGGTATTCACAATAGCGAAGTGAAACCCAATCGAATTACAAAATCAGTAGCGGCTGAACATACATTTAACGAAAACTTGACTTCCGAAATTTTTATGATAGAAAAACTGGAACGGATAGCCAACGAATTGGAAAATCGTTTAAAAAAACAAAACATCTCAGGAAAAACAGTAACCTTAAAAATCAAATACAGTGATTTTACGACACAAACTAGAAGCAAGACTTTGCCCTATTTTATTTGTGATAAAGGATTACTACTAGAAGTAGCTATAGAGCTTCTGTTTCAGGAAAAGATGAAAGAATCAGTCCGATTACTTGGTATTTCCTTAAATAATTTAAACACCGAAATCAAGAAGACAATTATTGTTCAATTGAAATTTGAGTTTTAGATATAAAAAAACCAACTCGAGAGTTGGTTTAAATATAGTGAGTGAAATGTTAATCTCTTCTTGAAATCTTTGAAAGCAATCGTAAAAACTCTATATAAAGCCAAACTAAGGTTATCATTAATCCCATAGCGCCATACCATTCCATGTATTTTGGCATTTTTTGTTGCACTCCTTTTTCTATTTGGTCAAAATCTAAAAATAAATTAAGAGCTGCAACAATAATTACAATAGCACTAATCCCAATACTCATCATAGAATTTCCATAATGTACAGGTTGAAAGCTTGTGAATAGCGTTAATAACCAAGATATCAAATAATAAGTAGCAATGGCTAAAGTAGCAGCAATAACAACAGATCTGAATTTTTCATTAACCTTAACTATTTCATATTTATAAAGTCCGAAACAAACCATAAAGGTTACAAAAGTGCAACTCACCGCTTGTATTACAATACCGGGATACATAGCTTCAAAAATTGCCGAAATACCCCCAATGAATAAACCTTCAAAAATAGCATAACCTGGTGCGAGATATCCAGAGGATTGCGGTTTAAATGTTGCGATAAGCACTAAAATAAACCCAACAATGGCGCCTCCAATAGTTAGCATCATAGGGTTTTGTCCGTTAAAGGTCATTATCCAAGTAATGGCAGCACTAGCAATCAATAAAACTAACATTAGGAAACTTTTATTAATAGTTCCCGAAACAGTCATAGTGTCGTTATAATCTATAACAACAGCTTCATGAGTTACTTCGTTATTTTCTTTAAACGATTTTGTTTTAAAAAATGGATTATTTGAATTCATATTATTAATATTTAAAAGTAATTATTTATTCTATTTCTGAAATTCTAAGAGTATTTACCATTCCTTTTTCAGCAACAGGCATAGCGGCAAGATTGATAAGCATATCCCCTTTGTTTACATAGCCATTGTCTTTAGCAATTCGATTGATGTCATCAACGGTATCATCAGTACTTACAAATTTGTCGTAGTAAAAAGCATTAACCCCCCAAAGTAAATTTAACTGATTTAAAATTCTTTTGTTGGAAGTATAAACTAAAATATGTGCTTTTGGTCTCCAAGCCGATATTTGAAAAGCTGTATATCCGCTATTTGTTAATGTTGAAATAGCTTTAGCTTTAATATCATTTGCCATAGTTGCAGCATGATAACAAATTGATTTAGTAATAAACCTTTTTGTTCTTACATGAGGAGGATTTTGCGGAACATTAATTAATGGAGAGTCTTCCACTGCTTCAATAATTTGTGTCATTTTTTCGATAACTTCTACTGGATAATTTCCAACTGAAGTTTCTCCTGAAAGCATTACAGCATCAGCTCCATCCATTACAGAATTCGCAACATCATTTACCTCAGCTCTTGTTGGTGTTAAACTAGTAATCATTGTTTCCATCATTTGCGTGGCTACAATTACTGGGATGCGCGCTGTTTTTGCTCTAAGAATTAATTTTTTCTGAATTAATGGAACTTCATGTGCTGGAATTTCTACTCCAAGGTCACCACGAGCAACCATCAAACCGTCACAAAAAGCAACAATTTTATCTATATTTTCTACCGCTTCTGGTTTTTCAATTTTGGCAATTATAGGAATTTTACAATCTGAATGTTTTGCAATTAAATCTTGCAATTCCTCTAAATCTTTTGGTGTTCTAACAAATGAAAGCGCTATCCAATCTACTTTTTGTTCAATAGCAAATATAGCATCTTTAATATCTTTTTGAGTCAAAGCAGGAAGTGAAACTTTTGTATTAGGAAGATTTACTCCTTTTTTTGATTTTAAAGGTCCACCTTGAATTACTTTACAAACTACTTCAGTGGATCCATTTGTTTCAAGAGCTTCAAACATCAATTTTCCATCATCTAAAAGAATAAATTCCCCCGGTTTTACATCGCGAGGAAACTCTTTGTAGTTCATATAAACGCGTTCTTTTGTGCCCAAAACATCTTCGGCAGTTTGAAATGTAATGATGTCTCCAGGGCTAACTACTACATCTTCTTTCATAACTCCCACGCGAAGTTTCGGCCCTTGTAAATCAGCCAAAATTGCTGTATTGTATCCAAATTCATCATCCAAACTTCTGATGATATCAATTCTTTCTTTTACATCTTCATAATCGGCATGGGAAAAATTGATGCGAAAAACATTTACACCTGCATCAATCATTTTTTTTATCACTTCTCTAGAACTACATGCAGGACCAAGTGTTGCTACAATTTTGGTTTTTTTTCTTGTTGGCATTATACTTAAAAAATTAAATTATTTTTTGATTTTATTTTTTCAACTTCTACAGCGTAAACTGTGCTGACTCTATCTATTTTTTTTATACAATTCGTAATTGTTTCTACATCAATAGGAACTTCGCCATTTTCAATTTTTAAAAAATAGTTTACCTTTTTAAACTCTGGGATAAAATATATTTTTGTTGAAAATTTGTTATTGCTTTCTGCGAATAATCCTTGGTTATTTGTTTGAGATAAACTAAAAACATCATTTATATTTTGAATTAAATTCCATGAAATATCTTTTTTTTTGTCTTCAAAAATAAATCTTGAAAATTCTGACTCTCCTTCTTTAGTACTTATTTGAATATTACAACTGTTTTTACTTAAATTGATTGGCAAGTTTTGATTAATATAATAGGCTAACCGATAATCTTCCAAAGGCGAATGAATAGCAATTAATTGATAATCTATTTCGTCAAAATCTCCAAGAGGCAATTTGTGAACGGCCATACTTTGCAATTTAAGCTACAAATATAGTTTATCTGAAACAGATTATTACAAACAATATTTTAGGTTATCGATATTTTATAAACGAAAACGTTATAGTTTTTTGAGAATCTGCCTTACTTTGTGTTAATTTTTTCTTGAAATGCAAAATAAGCGCGTTGGGAAGCTTTTTCTTCTGCTTTCTTTTTTGAAGTGGCTCTTGCTTTTGCAATAACTTTGTTGTCGATGCTTAATTTTACACCAAAATATTTTTGCCCATCAATGCCATTATCATCAAAAACATCATAATGAAAAGATTTTTTTTCTTTTTGGCACCATTCAATCAACAAACTTTTGTAGCTAATTACTTTTCCTTCTAATTTTGCTATATCAACATAAGGTATAATAACACTTCTTTGAATAAATTTTTGACAATAATTGTATCCTTTATCTAAAAAAATAGCTCCTACTAAGGCTTCAAAGATATTGCCGTGTATATTTTCGCCAAAATGCTGCGTCGGCACTTTACTTTCTACAAATCGGATTAAATTTAAGTCCCTGCCTAACTCATTTAAGTGTTCGCGACTTACAATTTTAGAACGCATTTTGGTTAAATAGCCTTCATCTCCAGCTGGCGCTTCATTATATAAATAAGCTGCTATGACAGAACTCAGCATAGCATCTCCTAAAAACTCCAATCTTTCATAATTCATTGGATTCCCTTTCAAATCGATTCTGTTGGTAGAACGATGTGTAAATGCTTTTTGGTAATATATTATAGATTGAGGTTTAAATCCTATGACTTTTTGGATTTCGTCAAAAAAAATCCCGTCCTCTGTCGAACGGGAAATTTTAAATATTTTTTTTAGAATTTTCATCTAAAACTTAGTCTTCTAATTTTTTGAATAATACACATGCGTTGTGACCGCCAAATCCAAAAGTATTACTCATAGCAACATTCACTTCTCTTTTTTGAGCTTTATTTAAAGTTAAATTCAAAGAAGGGTCAATGTTCTCATCAACAACAGTATGATTAATCGTTGGAGGGATAATACCATGTTTCATGGCCAAAATAGAAGCTATAGCCTCAATAGCCCCTGCAGCACCTAGCAAGTGCCCAGTCATTGATTTAGTTGAATTGATATTGATATTTTTAGCATGAGCACCAAAAACCGCGCTAATAGCTTTCAATTCCGCCACGTCGCCAAGTGGTGTTGATGTTCCGTGTGTATTGATGTGATCTACTTGATGGGGTGACATTCCTGCATCACGCAAAGTGTTTTCCATAACTGCTATTACACCAATTCCTTCTGGATGAGGTGCTGTCAAATGATAAGCATCAGACGACATTCCGCCGCCGCCAACTTCACAATATATTTTTGCTCCACGTGCTTTTGCGTGTTCATATTCTTCTAATACTAATGCTCCAGCGCCTTCACCAAGCACAAATCCGTCACGAGTGGCATCAAAGGGTCTTGACGCAGTTTCTGGACTATCATTTCTGGTTGATAGAGCTTGCATAGAATTAAATCCTCCCATGCCCGCTATAGTTACAGCTGCTTCTGAACCTCCAGATATAATAACATCACACATTCCTAAACGAATATAGTTAAAAGCATCTATCAATGCATTGGCAGAAGAAGCACACGCTGATACAGTTGTATAATTTGGTCCCATAAATCCATTTCGCATTGAAATGTGAGCTGGGGCAATATCAGCAATCATTTTTGGAATAAAAAAAGGATTAAATCTTGGCGTTCCGTCACCAGCTGCGTAGCTCAGTACTTCTTCTTGAAAAGTTTCTAATCCACCAATTCCTGCCCCCCAAATCACCCCAACTCTATGCTTATTAACATTATCAGCAGTAATTCCAGCGTCATTGATAGCTTCCTCACTTGCTGCAACAGCATATTGAGCAAATTTATCCATTCTTCTTGCTTCCTTGCGGTCCATAAAATCTTCAATGTTGAAATTTTTTACTTCGCAAGCAAACTTCGTTTTGTGCTTTTCAGTATCATAGTAGGTTATAGGCGCGGCACCACTAACTCCATTAATTAAGGAATTCCAATATTCTTCAATGGAATTTCCTATGGGTGTTAATGCTCCTAAACCTGTTACTACAACTCTCTTTAATGCCATAATATGTTTTTTACAATTGTATTTAAACAAATAATACCCATGTTTCTTTCAAAGTTAATGTTTAAAGAGACAGGGGTATTTCAATATTTTGAGATTGAATATCAATCGGGCCTACTTTTTTAGTAAAAATAATAAAAACCCGTGAAAAATAATGATGCTTCACGGGTAAATTATTTATTATTTTTTTGCTTCTTCGATGTAAGAAATAGCTTGACCTACCGTAGCAATGTTTTCAGCTTGGTCGTCTGGAATTTGAATATCAAATTCTTTTTCGAACTCCATAATAAGCTCAACAGTGTCTAATGAATCAGCTCCTAAATCATTGGTGAAGCTAGCTTCTGTTACAACTTCGTTTTCGTCAACGCCTAATTTGTCTACGATAATCGCTTTAACTCTTGATGCAATGTCTGACATAATTTCTAGATTTTTAATTTTAAATTGTTGGCAAAAATAAAAAACTTTATTTTAAAACAACCTTTTTGTTACTAAATGTGACGACGAAATTAAAAAATATATTTTAAATTCTTACATATTCATGGTTTTAATTCAAGTTATTATTCTTTTTTTTGTACAAATAAAATTGATTTTACCATGAAAAGAATTTTGCTTTTTGCTTCAGGCACTGGTTCCAATGTGGAAAACATCATTCAATATTTTAAAAAAAATAATGCCGTTGCCATTGTTGGTGTTTTTTCTAACAACCCAGAAGCAAAGGTTTTAGAAAAAGCTAGAGACCAAAACATTAATTCACTGGTTTTCAATAGAACTGAACTAAACGATGGCGTTGTATTGAAAGCAATTGAAAAATTACAACCTGATTTGATAGTGCTTGCTGGTTTTTTATGGAAAATGCCCGAAGAAATTGTACATCAATACTATAACAAAATCATCAATATTCATCCAGCATTATTACCAAAACATGGCGGAAAAGGCATGTATGGCTCGAAGGTACATCAAGCGGTTTTTGAAAACAAAGAACCAGCAACGGGCATCACCATTCATTATGTAAACGAACATTACGACGAAGGAGAGTTCATTTTTCAGCAATCCGTGAATGTAGAAGATTGTAATTCTCCAGAAGATATTGCAAAAAAAGTACAACTGCTTGAACACGAACATTTTCCAAAAGTAATTGCAGAAATCCTAAATCCTAAATCCTAAATCTAAAAATGTCCCACCAAGTCCACATCTACACAGACGGCGCAGCCAAAGGGAATCCTGGAAACGGTGGGTATGGCGTAGTCATGGAATTGGTTGGTTCGCAACACAAAAAAGAATTCTACGAAGGATTTCGATTGACAACCAACAACCGAATGGAATTGTTAGCGGTAATAGTTGGCCTTGAAAAACTAAAAAATCCGAATACGAAAGTTTTAGTAGTTTCCGATTCTAAATATGTAGTGGATTCCGTGGAGAAAAAATGGGTGTTAGGTTGGGAGAAAAAAGAATTTGTAAACCGAAAGAATTCCGATTTGTGGAAACGATTCTTAAAAATTTACCGCCAGCACCAAGTGAATTTCAAATGGATAAAAGGCCACAACAACCATCCTCAAAACGAACGTTGCGATGAATTAGCCGTTTACGCCTCGGGCTTACCTAATTTATCCATCGATGCTTTTTATGAAAAGGAAGATGGGAAGTTGCTTTGATTTGATTTTTTTTATATTTTTACTATACTATTTATTCTACTTAATTATGACAGCAACAGCATTGAAACACGTAAATGATAAATTGAAAAATTTACCAGATAGCTTAATAGACGAAGTAGAAAATTATATAGATTTTTTAGCTTACAAACATTCTCAAGAAACTAATGATGCCCCTCAATGGCATAAAGACGAGGTTTTAAAACGAATTAAACTTGATAACAAGCCAGTTGATGCTTTTGATATGATTGATAATCTGGATGAATAATCAATGGTAAATTATACAATTATAGCAGATCCAAAAGTAAAGGATGATTTAAAAGAAGCACGTAATTTTCTAAATTCCAGAAGAAAAGGTTTTGGTAAAAAATTCTTGTCGGAGTATAGAATTACTTTAAAGCATTTACAAAAAAACCCAGATTTCCAAATCAGATATAACGACATTCATTGTTTACCAATGAAAACATTTAAGTACATGATTCATTTTAGGATTGATGAACCAAATAAAAGTATTCTCATTTATGCGGTACTTTCTAATTACCTTAATCCCGATAGATATTGGATTAAATAATCTATGCTTTTTGTGAAAACGAAGACACGAAGTTGTCTAGATTACCGCTGCTTCAACAACAAATTATATTCTTCTAACAACCTTAGGTACTTATCTTTCCAATAATCTGCTACAGGGGCTTCCTTTGCATAAATTGTGGGAGGTTCGTTTACGATAGTTGACGTGGAGTTAAATTCTTTAATTTCAGCTGTAAAATCGTGGTGAATGAGCTTTCCTATTTGCAAAACAACATCTAGAGAATAGATGATTTTCCCATAATTTCTATGAAAGTATTTGCCTCATTACCAAAATTTGGTAACTTTACCAAAAATGAAGAAATCATGGGAAAAAACACATCAATATCTTTAGGAAATCATTTCGAGAATTTTATAGAAACAACCGTTTCGAAAGGTCGCTTTAGCAACGCTAGTGAAGTAGTACGTGCTGGACTTAGACTTTTGGAAGAAGAAGAAAGCCGCATAATCACTTTACGAAATGCAATTCGTGAAGGAATTGAAAGTGGTCGCGCAGTTGACTTTGATCCTAAAAAGCATTTGGAAACTCTTAAGGCTAGAAAAAAGTAATGGCGAAGTTTTATTTAAACAACAAAGCTGTTGAAGATTTAAATGATATTTGGGATTATACAGTAAAGACTTGGTCTGAAAATCAAGCAGAGATTTATTACACGTTACTTATGGATTCTTGTCAGGAATTGGCAAATAAACCAAATCAAGGAAAATCTTATGATATAGTGGAAAAAAATGTATTAGGCTTTAAAACTGCTGAACATATTATTTTCTATCAAATAGTATCTCTTGAGGAAATTGAAGTTGTTAGAATTCTACATGTAATGATGGATATGAAAAACCACCTATAATAGCCGTTTTTGCGCAACGGCTGGTTTTATTTTTCTTAGATAGAAATTACTCAAACGGAAAATTGTACCTATTTACAACTAAACTTTAAAGTTGTTGTCGCTTCGCAAAGCCGCGGCACGATAATACCAACGGTATTTCCTTTTCAGAAAATGAGTTATTCAATGAGTTATCACAATTTATTGAGCAAAGCAAACAACAAGTAGCGGTACAAGCTAATAGTGCTTTAACCATTTTGTTTTGGCAAGTTGGTAATCGTATCAAGAAATCCTACAAAACAAACGGGCAGAATACGGAAAACAAATTGTGCCACTGTCTACACAATTGAAAGAACGATACGGGAATAATTATGAATTAAGAAATTTGAGACGTATGATGCAGTTTGCAGAACAATTTACCGATTCTCAAATTGTCGTGACACTGTCATGACAATTAACCCAAAAAAATAGGGTCGTAATATCTAGCAGAATACCCAAAAAAAATAGGGTTTTAAACTAATTTAAAGATAAAATTATTTTTAGCAGATTATAATTGAAAATAAAAAAAGTAATCATATAATTTCTATAGCATCAGCCATTTTTAATTCAATATTGTAATAGTTAAAATCATTTGGAGTTCCATTTTCAACTTCAATTATGTTTAACAAACAATCATTTTGAGGAATTGGAGGAAAAATCAAAGAGAAGTATCTCCAGTCTTTTTTTGTTTCAAAATAGTGATGCATGGGTGCAATTGGAATATTTTCAGCATTTACAAGTGTATATCGTTGCTTGGTAATTTTATTTTCAATGAATGTTTCTGGGGCAATTCTAATCCATCCTCCATTGATATAAATATCCTTGGCCACATATCCAAAATCAACTTTAGTATATTCGGGTGTTAAATGTATTCTAAGTAAATCAGGGTTTCCGCGGTAGTTTTTTATTACTGTCGGGTGAAATATGTATTTCTTTTTTTGAGGCTTCATTTTAATTATTTTTTACTTCTTTTACTAACCATTCTGGTGATAAAACTTTTATTTCTTTACCATAGGAACGCAGTTCTCTAACTAGCTCTAAACTGGGAACTACATCAATAGAAAAATCACAAAATCCATATTGATTTTTTTTGGCTTTTTGACTTTCGTGAATGGGATAAGATTCAAAATAGTTTGTGATAAGTGGAGTTGTTCTAAAAACCACTATTTGTTTGGATTGATTTTCGTACGGATAGACACCATATATATCGTTGCAATACAAATCAATATCAGTTTGAGTTGACGTTGTATATTTTCTTCTTAAAGCAATTGGCTTATATATCCTATCAAAACCGAAGGTTCGCAAGGAATTATGATGTTCAGAAAATCCTATGAGATACCATCGGTTATCAAATTCTTTTAGCAAAATGGGATGAACAATTACAGATTTGTATTCCCTTTTTTGAAATGAGTAATGTACAAAAGAAATAGGTGATTTGTCTTTGCAAGCTGCAAACAAAATATCAAAGTTTTCATATCCTTTAGCACCTTCAACATAATCAGTTAGAATTATTTTTCTTTTGGTATCACTATCCGGAAATTCTTCTTTATAAGTAGCAAGTATTTTCTGGATAGCATCACTAAATCGTTCGTTGACCCTATTACCACCACCTAGATTTTTTATCAAATCAAGGGCTTCTTTAATGCTTGATATATCACTATCAGTAAGAGGAATAGAGTTTATAGAATAATTCGGGTTAGCGTAATAATATCCTAGATTTTTTCTACAAAAAACAATTGGAGCTTCAAAAACATCTGAAAGTTTCATGTTTCTAATATCCTTTTCAAGAGTATCCAAAGAAGGTGTTTTATCTAAACTTCGCTCACAAGCTTCTTGAATATCTAATAAACTAGGATAGGGTCTATATATGTTTTTCAACATTTTATCTATAACTCTATACCTACTGTATGCAGATTTTGAAATATCCATTGCTAATTTTTTTTTATAAAAATACATAAAAAAATCATTCCGTATGAACTATGCGGTTTAGGTATAAATCTTTGCTCAGTAATTGATAAATACAATAAAAATTGGAAATAAAAATGACATTAAAAATCTAAAAAAAATGGTGTGCCCCTACTGAATTTCAGTTTCAGTTTCAAGTTTTAAAATTGCAACAATTTGGATATACGAATCATCATAGAATTAGATAATCTCATAGTTAAAGAGATTACAGGAAGCCCAAAGCAATTGGCTTCGAAACTCTCTATGACTGAAAGGACAGTATATAATTATATTTCATTTATGAAAAATTACTTGAACGCTCCTATTGTTTATGACTACAATAGAATGTCCTATATATATAATAATGATTGCGAATTTAGATTTATTAGATAACAAAAAAAGTGGAGTTCAGAACCCACTATAAAAAACGAGGCGTAACCGAAAAGCCATAAGAGTACGGAAAATTAAATTAATTATGAAAAAAACATTTTTTAAAACAGGGTTAGTTTTAGTTATTGCATTACTAACAATTAGTTGCTCTAAAGATGGGGCTGACGGTGCAACTGGGCCAGCAGGAGCAAACGGGATTGATGGGAATGCAAATGTACT
The DNA here is from genome assembly GCA_943325515.2 of Flavobacterium psychrophilum. Lineage (GTDB taxonomy): Bacteria > Bacteroidota > Bacteroidia > Flavobacteriales > Flavobacteriaceae > Flavobacterium > Flavobacterium psychrophilum_R. The sequence goes on along the minus strand of CALPPS020000010.1, from coordinate 2,531 downwards.
TGGTTCAACTCCATTTTCTACTGCGTCGACAAATTGGACTTCCCAAAACGGTGGGTCAGTATGGACGGCAAATTTAACTGGAGCTACATCAATTACTCAGAGTGTAGTCGATAGTGGTATTGTTTCTGTTTTTAGAAAATATACTGCAAATGGAATTACGGAATGGTCACCTTTACCAGATACTAATACTAATATTAATATTAGTTTTAATTATGGATTGGGATATATTACATTTTATGCACAAAGTACTAATGCTGTTGCAATTCCAAATCCAGGAGTAATAACTTTCAGATACGTAATTATATCTCCGTCAAACAGAATGGCTAATCCAAAAACCAATTGGAATGATTATAGTCAAGTTAAAAAAGTATTACATCTTGTCGACTAATTATTTCCTCTAATTATTAATCAATGCCTTACACCCGTAAGGCATTTTTTTTACTATTTTTTTTTAACTCCTTATATATTGTACGGAGTGCCATTATAATTTTGACCCATAAATCTATAAACAATCTATTTATGAAAACAAATTATGAAACAGAAACTCAAGAAGAGCTTCTAAAAAAAATTGAACCAGAGGTGTTCAAAAACCCTATTTCCAAATTTACACCAAACGAACATTTGGGTATTGAAAAAATCAGTCTGGATGATGACTTCACCAGAATTGACTTTGTGTATATCGCACCAAAAATGTATGTTAATGGTGGATGGATACAAATGGATTCGGGTTGTTTTATTAGGCCTATAGGTTCTGAAACACGCTATAGAATGGTTAGTGCTATCAATATCCCATTGGCTCCATCAAAGTATTACTTTAAAAGTAAAGGTCAAGTGCATCATTTCTCTTTGCTTTTTCCAGCCTTACCAAAGAGTGTAAAACATATTGATATTATTGAGAGACTAGCCGAAGGAACCTACTTCAATTTTTTCAGAGTAGCATTGCAACATAATGCACCTACATTAATTAGAATAATAAACGAGAATTAACAAACTATTTTTAATAATTAATTAAATGCAACAGATAAAACAATTAAAAGAAAGTATACTATATCAAATTTTCACTTTAAAAGTAGCACTTTATAAAAACAAGGTCCGTTTTGATAAATCCTTGAAAAAATATGGCTATTCTGAAGGTCTAAGAGAAATTGGAGAGGTAAGTAAAGATTTGTATAAACAATTAGAAGTAATAGAGTTGGAGTTGAAAAAAAAGTATAACAGCCTAGAATTAAATTCCCAAAATTTAGATGAATTGCTATTTATTACATTGACATTATTACAATTCAAAGAGGTTGATGAAGTCTTTTTAAAAAAGGTTGAAAGTAAAATAGAGGAGCTTACCATAATAAAAGAGAATTTAACAAAAAATCATGATTTTAAAAAAGCAAACACAGCTAGAGAAGAAATACATCGATTGCAACAATATTACAATAAATACAAGCATATTTTTACTAATTGATTTTTTTTATACTTGAAAAATAAGCTTTAACAAAGCAAACATTCACAATTAATTTTAAAATTATTATTTTATGAAAAGACAATTTAAAATTGGACAAGTAGTTCGTTTTAAAAATTACAAACGAAATAAAGAAGAGAAAGAAGCTTATTTTGTTGTCATTCAAGAAGAGGATGCTGCAAATGAAATGGTACTTTTTACTCTTAATCCCAATCGAATTTATATTTCAGGAACCACAATTATACCTGAATATCCAGAAGAAGATTTAGCATTGGTTTCCTTAAGACCTAGTGATTTAATGTTTCAGAAAATAACCATTAAAGAAACTTTGTTTAACGATATAGTTACTGGAATGGCAGTTTATTTTTCTGGTGACAATGACATAATTCAATTTAAACAAGTTGGAACTGCTTTAGTTTCTGATGCTGAGTTTGAATTTACTTCTACTATTGAACATCGTTTAATGGGACCTTTATATATTGAAATGAACTATGAAAACAATAATCAATAACCCTATGAAAAAGTTTAAAAAAATACTCTTGTTTTATATTATAGGAACAATATTAGCTTATTGGATGTTGGCTATTATTCATTTAAATTATTCAATACTAAAGGAATTTTTTTGGCGTTCTTCTTGGCGGAGAGTTTGTAAAAATGCCATTATTTATGGCGCACCAATTGGAGCAGCTTTTTGGATATTTCTAACTTACAAATTTCCAACAAGTACTTTAAACTTTAAGTTTATTGTGAACTTTTTAAAGCCCTTCTTATTTAACTATTTAATTGGGATTTTAGTAGCTTTTGGTATAATTGAAGGCATTGAACTCTACATTTACCTTTTTAGTACCGACTATTATAGTTTTACCTATTACCGTATTTTTGGAACTTCAGTATTACTTGGTGCTCCAGTGGCAATTATTTTTCATTCAATAAAAAGCTTAAAACAATGAAAGTAGAAAAAGAATACACTATTTACTATATCGTTCATGCTATTAGCGTTTTAGATATAGATTTACTTTCACAAATACTTAGACCTCTCGCTAAATCGGTTGCTGAAAAAGTTGAGGTAGCGCAATAT
>CALPPS020000009.1 GCA_943325515.2 Flavobacterium psychrophilum | reverse complement strand
TATGACGAGAATTCACCAATTAATCATGTGAGTAAGTTAAAAGGAAACTTTTTACTAATTCATGGCACAGCCGATGATAATGTGCATGTTCAAAATAGTATGCAAATGATTGAAGCGTTAGTTCAAGCCAACAAACAATTTGATTGGGCTATTTATCCCGATAAAAATCACGGAATTTATGGAGGAAAAACTAGAATTCAATTGTATAACAAAATGACTACTTTTATCAAAGAAAAATTATAATTAACCAAAACAAACAAAAACCAATATTATGAGTGAAACAACAGTAAAAACAGGACATCCAAAAGGGCTTTGGGTGCTATTCGGAACCGAAATGTGGGAAAGGTTCAACTTCTATGGAATGCGTGCCATTCTAACTTTATTTTTAGTGAATTCTTTAATGATGAAAGAAGAAGATGCTTCATTGATATATGGAGGATTTTTAGGACTTTGTTATCTAACCCCAATGCTTGGCGGATTTATCTCTGATCGTTTCTTTGGTAATAGAAACTGTATTTTATTAGGAGGTTTAATGATGGCAACAGGTCAATTCTTGTTGTTTTTTAGTGCTAGCGTTTTTGGAACAAACTTAAGCTTAGCCAATACATTGATGTGGGCGGCACTTGGGATTATCATTTTTGGAAACGGTTTTTTCAAACCAAACATTTCAAGTATGGTGGGAAGCTTATATCCAAAACAAGAGAAAAGTAAACTAGACACAGCTTTTACTATTTTCTACATGGGAATCAATCTTGGAGCTTTCCTAGGTCAATTAATTTGTCCAATTGTTGGAGACGTAAAAGACACTGCTGGAGTAAGAGATATTCATGCGTTCAAGTGGGGATTTTTGGCAGCATCAATGGCTATGTTAATAGGAACAGCAGTTTTCTATTTCTTGAAAAATAAGTATGTAGTTACTCCAGAAGGAAGACCTTTAGGTGGATTACCAAAACATAATGTATCGGATGATTACGAAGAAGGAGAGTCTCAAAAAGCTGTGTTTTCTAAAAATGCATTAATAGGCGCTGTTATATCTTTTTTCGTGCTAGGTGCTATTTTCCATTATGTAGTGGACCAAAACTGGATTTACACAGTAATTTATTCAAGTGGTATTACTTTAGCAGGACTTATTATATCAGACTCATCTTTAACTAAAGTAGAGAAAGATAGAATTTTAGTGATTTATATAGTTGCCTTTTTTGTGATTTTCTTTTGGGCAGCTTTTGAACAAGCAGGTTCTTCATTAACCTTTATCGCAGATAACCAAACAGACAGAAACTTCTTTGGATATAACATGCCTCCATCGATGGTTCAAATCTTTAACGGATTGTTTGTTGTTGCTTTTGCAGTTCCATTTAGTATGTTGTGGGATTATTTGAGAAGTAAAGGAAGAGAACCTATTTCTCCAGTTAAGCAAGCAGTTGGTCTTGCTTTAATTGCTTTAAGTTATTTTATTATTGCTCACAATGTAAAAGATATAGGAAATAATGGTTTATTAGCCATCAAATGGTTAATTCTTTTATACTTAATTCAAACTTGTGCCGAGTTGTGTTTGTCTCCAATCGGTTTATCTTTGGTGGGTAAATTATCGCCAAAACGATTCTCTTCATTGTTATATGGTGTATTCTTTTTATCCAATGCTTCTGGTTATGCCTTGGCAGGAACTTTAGGTTCAATTTTGCCAGCAACTGGAGATAAATTTAATAAAGCCAAAGAATTAGGAATTGATTTGCAAGCTGTTTTAGATAAAAAAATTAGTCTTACTGCTGAGCAAACAAAACTATTGTCTGACAATCAAATTTCAGATCATAATCCTGTTTTTGCTGGATTTGAAATACACAATTTATTTGAATTCTTCATGGTATTTGTTGTGTTGACAGGATTAGCAGCAATAATTTTAATGGCGCTTACTCCAAAATTAAAAAAAATGATGCATGGTGTGAGATAATCACTTAATCGAAAATATTTTTATATCTTTCAAACCTACAAGCGATGCTTGTGGGTTTTTTTAATTTAAATAAGATGGAACAAAACCAAACACTCGAGCAAATTCAAAATTTTAAAGGAAAATATCCAAAGCAACTTTGGTATCTCTTCTTCTCTGAAATGTGGGAACGCTTTAGTTTCTATGGAATGCGCGGTATGTTGGCCGTTTTTATGGTAAGCCAACTTAAAATGGATGAGACAACTGCAAACTTACAATATGGTGCCACACAAGCTTGGGTGTATGCCTTTACATTTATTGGTGGTTTGTTTGCCGATAAAATATTAGGTTTACGAAAGTCACTTTTTTGGGGTGGCATTTTGATGATATTAGGGAGTGTGATTTTGGCCGTAAGTCCAAAAGAATTATTTTTTACAGGAATTGGGTTTTCAATTGTTGGTACAGGTTTCTTTAAACCTAACATTTCATCCATGGTTGGCCAATTATATAAAGACGGTGATGTAAGACGAGACGCAGGGTTTTCTCTCTTCTACGCCGGAATTAATCTTGGAGCACTACTTGGCGGATATGTTTGTATTGCAGTAGCGAATGGTAATCTTTGGTCAGGATTAGTTTCTGAAAACCTTCGTTGGAATTATGCCTTTGGTTTTGCAGCAATTGTTATGTTTATTAGTATATTAACCTTTACACAAACCCAAAAAAGTTTGGGTGAGATTGGATTGTCTCCTCTATTGAATATCGAAAAATCTAAAAGAAAAGTTTATGAAGTATTGACCTACATAGGTTCATTAGCATTAATCCCAATTATCATTTTAATGGTAGCCAATACCGTTTACACCGATTATTTTATGATGATTATTGGTCCACTTTCAATACTTTATTTATTTTATGAAATGAGAAGTTTCACAGCTAAAGAAAACAAAAAACTTTTGGCAGCTTTAGTTTTTATTTTCTTCTCTATTTTCTTTTGGGCATTTTACGAGCAAAGTGGAGGTTCGTTGAGTTTATTTGCTGCCAATAATTTAAAAAACAATTTGTTAGGAATAAAACTTGATCCAAATGGGGTAAACAATTCATCAGGAGCTTTATTCGTAATTATTTTTGCTGGTTTGTTAGGGATTTTATGGATTTGGATGTCAAAACGCAAAATAGAACCTAATACAGTTGTGAAATTTGGGTTGGGATTTTTATTTCTTGCAGGAGGTTTTTGGATTTTTTATTATACCAAATTTTTTGCAGGAGCTGATGGGAAAACATCCTTAAATTTATTTACTTTTGGCTGGTTTGTCATCACTTTTGGAGAACTTTGTTTATCACCAATTGGAATGAGTGCTATGACCAAATTATCGCCACAAAAAACTCAAGCGGTTATCATGGGAATGTGGTTTTTGGCGAGTGCATATGGTCAATATTTTGCTGGATTGCTTGGAGCCAATATTGCTGAAGCTTCTGAAAACTCTTCCAATCTTGAAAAATTAATTGTCTATGCTGATGGTTATAAGCAATTGGCTATCTATGCATTACTAGCTGGAATACTTTTACTACTAATTTCACCTTTTGTAAAAAAATTGATGCAAGAAGTAAGATAGCTGACAGTATTTGGTATTGTTTTTGTATATATTTGTAAAAAAATAAAGTAATCATGAAAAAATTAGCACTAACGTTATTCCTAGTTTTGGGAAGTTTAACGATACAAGCACAAGAATTAACATGGCAAACAGATTTGAATAAAGCCATTGAATTTTCAAAAAAAACTAAAAAACCATTATTGTTATTTTTCACAGGAAGTGATTGGTGCGGATGGTGTATGCGTTTGCAAAAAGAAGTATTTAAAACTCCAGAGTTTGAAAAATGGGCAAAAGATAATGTGGTTTTGGTAGAACTTGATTATCCAAGAAGAACTCCGCAACCAGCAGAAATTCAAAAACAAAATATGGAATTGCAACAAACTTTTGCTGTGCAAGGATATCCAACGGTTTGGTTTGTTAACGCCACTAAAAAAGAGGGTAAAATAAACCTTGAAAAATTAGGAAGTACAGGATATGTTGCTGGTGGACCAAGTGCTTGGTTAGCTAGTGCAGATCAAATTTTAGGTAATAAAAAATCTTAATTTATCCCTTTAAATTTTATAGAATCCCTTTTCATTAGTATTATGAAAAGGGATTTTTTCTTTTTTACAAGTAGCTTCCCAAATTTTGATATAAGTTTTATAATTCGATCCATCAACTATAACTTGCTCTGGTTTCCATTTACTAAAAAGTCGTTCCAGATTTAGTTTTGGTGAGTTGGTTATAATTATAATATCAGGCTTTTTATCATCAAGATAAACATTTGAACTGTCTATTATAAGTATCTTTTTATTTTTAAAATAAAGTAGATTTTCAACATTTCTTTTTTCTTTTATTTTGCAAAAATTACCCACCAAATAGGATTGAATTGCCAAATTTGTATCAACAGTTTCTAATATGCTATCGTTACTATAAATGGTAACCAAATCATTTTTTCTTTCAGAAATAATGCTGCATTTTTTGGCATTGAAGATTATGAATTCACTAGAATTCTTAGTGGTGTACTTGGTGAAAATAAATATACTTTGAAGCATAAGAATACTTACTAATGCAAATGTTATTATTTTAATATTGGGTCTCTTAAACCAAAGAATAATGAATATAATCACTAAGTAGGACACCAAAAGCATTTCTTCATTAAACGAAATATTTTTGATTATAAATGTTTCTATATTGGCAACCCAATGAATGATATAATTTAGAAATCCGATTAAGTATTCCAAAGGTTTAGCCACTAAAAAAGGAATTTTTGTAAAACAAGCAATAATTATAGCGAGCAATCCAAAAACCATTATAATACCTAGTAGAGGCAGCACAATAATATTTGTAACAAAAAATAATCCTGGAAATTGATGAAAATAATAAATACTCAAAGGCATAGCACCAATTTGTGCTGCTGTAGATACAGTAATGATGTCCCAAATGTACTTGATGATTTTATTGTTTGGTTGCCAAATTGAAGCAAGTAATGGTTGAAACCATAGAATAAAAAACAAAGCCAAATAGCTTAGCTGAAAACCAATATCAAATAAAAATGATGGTTTCCAAAGCAAAATTAATAGCATAGAAACTAATAGTGTATGAAATATATTTACTGTTCTTCTGATATTATTTCCAATGGCAACAAAGGAAAACATCACCACCGAACGGACCACTGAGGCCGATAATCCAGCCAATATTCCAAATGTCCATAAAGAGGCTAAAATGATAATTAATTTTAAAAAAGAATTTCTTTTCGAATTAGATAATGGCTTCAAAATAAAAGTAATGAACATCAAAATAAAACCTACATGTAGTCCTGAAACGGATAATACATGAACGGCACCAGCATATTGATAGTCTTTTAAAATTTCAGGTGATATATCTTGTTGTTGTCCGAGCAATAAAGCAATGAGAATATTTAATTCGTCATTTTTGAAATTAGAAAGTTCCAGATTATTAATGATTTTAGATCTGAAATTTGAAAACATTGACCAAACTGAAGTTTCGTTCCCAATAACTTTTATTTGTTCTTTATCTGTATAGACTTGAGCATATATTTCTTGCTTTTCGAGATATTTTCCATAATCAAATTGATTTGGGTTAAAAGCGCCTTTGTTTTTATAAATGGCTCCAATGACTTTAAGTCTTGTTCCAATTTTCAAAGTATCTATTTTATTTGGTTTGCGAATGTTAAGAATAATTTTCCCAAAACTTTTTTTATTGTCTAATTTCTGTAAGGAAGCTATAAATCGTATATTTTTTTGAGTTTTTTTTATTTTTTCATTGACCGTTACTTCTAAAAGATGTGGTGTTTCATAATCTCCAATTTGATTGGTGTAATGAAGTTTATTGAATGTTTCTTTATGAAAAATAGCAGTCGAAATACCAACAAGAAAAGAAGTAAGCAATATAAAAACACCAAAAAGAGGTTTGATGATTCTTCTCCTTTTATGAATAAAATGAAATAGTAGTACTGAAATTATGCAAACCAATAAACTTCCAAACACTATAATTGGAGAAGGTATATAGTATTGAAAAAACAACAGCCCAAAAATAAAGACTATAGAAATTTTTGTTAATGGAAATTGGAGAATTTTCATGTAACTAAAGTACAGGAAAAAATGTTTTTAACAAAAAAATTATTCTATAATTCTATTGATTTGAGCAAAAGTTCTTTGATAATAAGGCTCTTTTATAGATGAAATCACAACGCCACTTTGAGTTGAGGAATGAATAAATTTTATTTCATCGCCACAAACTTCAGATACAATTCCAACGTGGTTTATTCTTTTCTGCCCTCTATTTATAAAGAAAATTAGGTCACCTTTTTTGGCATTTGTTAAATCAATTTTAAGACCAATCTCTGCCATTTTATTTGATGAACGCGGTAAAGTGATATCGAATTTTTTGAATGTAGTAAATACTAATCCAGAGCAATCAAACCCGTTTTTGGAAGTTCCTCCAGCCCGATAAACAATACCTAAATTATCTGAAGCAACATTGATTAATTGTTTAACAAAATAGTTGTCATTTTCATCGTCAATAATGATGTCATCTTCATTTTTATTATTTAGTGATGTCTTCTTTTTGGGATCAGTTTTTTTGGGGTCAGTTGAAGTATTTTTTATAGTATCATTTGATGCCATATAATGAAAATAATACTTGAAACTTAAAATAGATTTATTCGAAGTGTTTGAGGCAAATGAATTGCTCATGCAAACAATAGAAAAAAGAGCTATTTTAAAAAGGTTTTTCATTCAGATATTATATAATTACAGCTATTTATTGTATAATTACAAATATAAGACTTAAAAATTCAAATCCAATTATTTGAGATCTTTTAGGATTAATTTAGCAGTTTTTTCACTAGCACCTATGCCTCCAAGTTTGGTTTCTAGCAAATCATAATCCTCTAATAGTGTTTTTCTGTAATTAACATCCAAAAGTTTTGAAAGTTCTTTTTTTAAATTTTTTGTATTGAATTTATCTTGAATAAGTTCAGTAACCACCTCTTTATCCATGATAAGATTGACCAACGAAATATATTTTAAGGTAATAATTCGTTTAGCAATTTGATAGGAAGCCCAACTACCTTTATAGCAGACCACTTCGGGCACTTTGAATAATGCAGTTTCCAATGTTGCGGTTCCCGAAGTTACCAATGCGGCTTTTGCTATGGTTAATAAATCATAAGTTTTGTTAGCAATAAATTTTACATTTTTATTTGTTAAAAACTGTTCGTAAAAATGAAATTCTTGGCTTGGTGCACCAGCAATCACAAATTGATAATCACTAAAATCATCTATAATACTTAGCATTACACTTAGCATTTTTGAGATTTCTTGTTTTCGGCTACCAGGAAGAATGGCAATTATAGGTCTTTCATCAAGATTGTTATTTTTTCTAAAGGATACTTCCTCTGTTTTTTCTCTATTGTGAATAGCGTCAATCAAAGGATGACCCACAAAATCAACAGGAAAATCATGCTTTACTTCAAAAAAATCTTTTTCAAACGGGAGGATAACAAATAGTTTGTCAAAATCTCTTTTTACAGCTGTAATTCTATTTTCTTTCCATGCCCAAATTTGTGGTGCGATATAATAATGGGTTTTTATTCCTTTGAGTTTTGCCCATTTAGCTATTCTCATGTTAAAGCCAGGATAATCAATAAAAATAATTACATCTGGATTGAATTGAATTATATCGTCTTTACAAATTTTGATATTATTGAGGATAGTTTTCAAGTTCATTATTACTTCAGCAAAACCCATAAAAGCTAATTCACGATAATGTTTAACTAAAGTTCCGCCTACATTTTGCATTAAATCGCCTCCCCAAAATCTAATTTCTGCATTGGTGTCTTGTAGATACAATGCTTTCATCAAATTTGAACCATGTAAATCGCCTGAAGCTTCTCCTGCTATGATGTAGTATTTCATTTATACTTGCCTATTTGTTATATGAATAAAAAGCATTCGATCTCACTTGTCATAAATCCCAAGAATTTAAATGTTGAATAGCATGATGAGCGGTCAAATCATACTGAACTGGCACAATAGATATATAACCATTAGCCAACGCCCATTCATCGGTATCTTCCCCTTTGTCTTGATTAATAAATTCTCCTGCTAACCAATAATAATCTTTACCATAGGGAGTTTGTCGTTTATCAAATTTCTCCATCCAAATGGCTTTTGCTTGCCGACAAATTTTTATTCCTTTAATATCTTCTTGCTTTAATTTTGGAAAATTAACATTCAAAACCGTGCCTTCGATCATCTTTTTTGATAAAACTTCCAATGCAATTTTCTTGATAAATGGTTTTATAGTTTCAAAATCTGCATTCCAATCATAGTCTAATAACGAAAAACCGATAGCTGGGATACCTTCAATTCCTGCTTCAACAGCCGCACTCATAGTTCCTGAATATATTACATTAATAGAAGAATTAGAACCATGGTTAACACCTGACACACATAAATCAGGTTTCTTTTTCAAAATTTCATTTACTGCCAATTTTACACAATCAACCGGAGTTCCTGAACAACTATATTCAGTAATTACTGCATTTTCTTTTGAGATTTTATTTAAATATAAAGTGCTGTTTATGGTAATAGCATGACCCATTGCACTTTGAGGACTATCTGGCGCAACAACAATAACGTTTCCTATTTCAGCCATTACAGCCATTAAGGCGCGTATTCCGGGAGCATTTATGCCGTCATCATTTGTAACTAAAATAGTTGGTTTGGAAATCATTTTTTTGATTTATAAATTATAGCATAGTTTTTGTAATTAACTATGAGATTGCAAAATTAACTTTTTTTAAAGTTTTATAAAGCTACATTTTTAATAACTTTGAAGAGTTAATCTCATTATATCAATTTCAATAACTTTTTTTAACAAAAAATTATCTTCTCTAGAAACATATAGGATAGTTTTTTGATTATTTTAGACCAAAAAATTAATGAATATTATAATTCAATTTATGAAAAGAAACTATAAAATACTATTGATAATTGCACTATTATCAGTAGGGTTGGTGAGTTTTACTCTTATTCCAAAACAAAGTCCAACAGATCCAGAAAAAGATAAATTACTTATTGAGTTATTAACTTTTGTAATCGAAAAGGGGCATTACAATCCAGCTGCTATTGATGACGCTTTTTCTAAAGGAGTTTATAAAGATTATTTGAATGCCTTAGATCCTTCTAAGCGTTTTTTCTTGCAATCAGATATTGATGAGTTTTCTAACTATGAAACAAAATTAGATGAACAAATAAAAGACAAAGATTTAACTTTTTTTGATTTGACTTATAATCGTTTAATGCAAAGAATGGAGCAAAGCAAAAGCTATTATAAAACGGCACTAGAAAAACCTTTTGATTATAAAAAAGAGGAGTCTTTTAATACCGATTATGAAAAAATACCTTTTGCTAAATCTAAAGATGAATTAGAGGAAAGATGGCGTTTGCAAGTTAAATTATCAGCTTTGTCTTCCTTGGTTGAAAAACAAAAATTGGAAGAAGATAAATTAAAAAATAAAGATGAGACAAAAAAATCAGAGCCTAAAACATTTGAACAATTAGAAAAAGAAACAAGAGAAAGCACTTTAAATTCATTGAATGACAATTTTAGTTTTATTGCGGATTTAGATAGAGAAGATTGGTTTTCAGTATATGTAAATACTATTGCTTCTCGTTTTGATCCTCACACTTCCTATATGGCACCAAGTGAAAAAGAGCGATTTGATGTTAGTATGAGTGGAAAATTAGAAGGTATTGGAGCGCGTTTGCAAAAGAAAGGAGATTTCACAGAAATAACTGAATTGATTTCTGGTGGACCAGCATGGAGAGGAAAAGAACTAGAAGCAGGAGATATAGTATTAAAAGTTGCTCAAGCAGATGCTGAACCTATAGATGTTGTAGGTATGAGATTGGATGATGTGGTTAAAAAAATTAAAGGTCCAAAGGGTACGGAAGTTAGATTGACCATAAAAAGACAAGATGGCGCAATCAAAGTAATTACTATTATAAGAGATCAGGTTGAAATTGAAGAGACGTATGTAAAATCTAGTGTGGTAGAAAAGGACGGATTAAAATATGGCGTTATTTATCTACCAAAATTTTATATTGATTTTGAAGATTTAAATAGTCGTGATGCAGGCAAAGATGTTGCCATTGAAGTAGAAAGATTGAAAAAAGAAGGTGTTCAAGGTATTGTTATGGATGTAAGAGATAATGGTGGCGGTTCATTAAAAACTGTTGTTGATATTGCAGGGTTATTTATAGAACAAGGACCAATTGTTCAAGTAAAATCATCTGCCGGAAAAAAAGAAGTTCTTTTTGACAGAGACACCAAAGTACAATGGGATGGACCGTTAGTAATTATGATAAATGAATTTTCTGCCTCAGCCTCAGAAATTTTAGCTGCTGCAATTCAGGATTATAAAAGAGGAATTATAATTGGTAGTAAGCAATCCTATGGAAAAGGAACAGTACAAAATGTTATTGATTTAAATCAATTTGTTCGCGGAAGTACCTATGGAGATTTAGGAGCATTAAAAACAACTACTCAGAAATTCTATAGAATAAATGGAGGTTCTACTCAGCTTGAAGGAGTAAAGAGCGATATTTCGATTCCAGATAGATATTCCTACCTTAAAATGGGTGAAAAAGACATGGATAATGCCATGCCATGGGATAAAATTGACCCTGCTGATTATCAAGTTTGGAACAAACAAAACAATTTTGATTTGGCTATTTCAAAAAGCAGAACACGTATGAAAGCTAATCCACAAATGAAATTGATTGATGAAAATGCTAAGTGGCTAGATGATAGAAATAAAGAAAATGTTTATAGCCTAAATATTGATAAATTTAAGGCAGAACAAAAATCTTTAGAAGAAAAAAGCAAAAAATATAAGTCAATTGCGGATTACAAAAACATATTTGAATTTAAATCTCTTCCCTATGAATTAGGAGCGATGTCAAAAGATTCTATTCTTAAAGAGAAAAGAGATAGATGGCATGAAAGCTTGTCAAAAGATATTTACATAGAAGAGGCAATTCATATATTAAATGATTTACAATCTGAAAATGGTAAAGGATTGACTACCAAAGTTAAAAAAGATAAAGTAGTAAAGTCCTAAAATAGCTTTTCAATTAAAAAAAATACCGCTGATTAGCGGTATTTTTTTTGTTAAATATTTTAATATTCAATTATAATATTACCACTCGTTTACTTTATTAGCATCCATTTTTAGGAAAATAAAAAGTAAAATGGTAAACCCCCATAAACCTGAACCCCCATATGAAAAGAATGGAAGCGGAATTCCAACAGTTGGAAAAATACCAACAACCATAGCGATATTAACAAAGAAATGTATGAATAAAATTCCAGCAACACAATAGCCATAGACTCTGCTGAACTTGGTCTTCTGTCGTTCTGATAAATAAATAATCCGTATAATTAAACAAACAAATAAAGCGATAACAAACAAAGAGCCAATAAAACCCCATTCTTCACCTACGGTTGTAAAAATATAATCGGTATGTTGTTCTGGCACAAAACCGCCTTTTGTTTGCGTTCCTTCAAGATATCCTTTTCCAAACCAACCGCCCGATCCGATTGCTATTTCAGACTGATTAATATTATAACCAATACCTTTCATATCTACTTGTTTGCCTAAAAGTATATTGAAACGATCGCGATGATGTTGTTTAAATACATTTTCAAACACATAATCTACAGAAAAAACAAACCCCCCTATCATTACGAAAATAATACTGCTAAGTATCCAATTGCGATTTATAATTCTACTCCTGTAATAAATAAAAATAATAGCTGCTAAAGCAATTCCTGTTAGCACAAGAGGTTTTATAATTAAGGCAAAGACAAAAAGTACTAATGCAATAAATCCTGTCCAAACATACCATGATGGCAAACCTTCTCTATATAAAACTAAAATAAAAACACTATAAATTAAAGCACTTCCTGGATCATGAGGTAAAATTAACAAAATGGGTAAACCAAGAATTCCAAGTGCTTGAATTTGCCTATTAGTATCTTTTAAATTTACTTGAACATCACTTAAATATTTTGCTAAAGCCAAAGCAGTTGCAGCTTTAACAAACTCTGAAGGTTGTAAACCAAAAGAGCCAAACGAATACCAATTGGCCTGTCCTTTAATAGTTTTTCCAAAGACAAATAATCCAGCTAAAGATAATAATCCGATGACATAAATAACACTCGAAAATTTTTCATAGAATTTTCCATCTACAGAAAGGACAATAAAGACCACTGGTATGGTCAATAATATAAACATGAATTGTTTTCCATAAATTTGAGTGAAATCAAAAATAGAAGTTTCTTCTGCAATGGTTGATAGTGAAGAAGAATAAATATTGAGCCAACCCATTATTAATAATGTAATATAGATAACTACACTTATCCAATCCAAATTATTCGTTACACTCTGATTTTTCATTTTTCGAGAAATTAAGGTTTTAGAGCAGTTCTCTTTTTAATTCCACTGGTATCTTTTATAGTAACTACAGCTTTTTCTTTTATTGTAACTTTGGTATTAATCAAAGTGTCTCTTATTGGTTTGGCGATAAAACGGTTGTATTCGGGCTGTAAGTCTTTTGCTAAAATTCGTGTTTCTAAATCTTTACGAGTTATTTTGTGTTTGATATATTTTTCAATCATTAAACTGGCTATGGGTCCAGCTATAGTCGCTCCAAATCCACCGTTTTCTACTAATATGGCAATTGCAATTTTTGGATTATCTTTTGGAGCAAAGGCCACAAAAATAGAATGGTCTTTGAGTTGTACGCGTTTGCCATCAACTTTGGTAAAATTTTCAGCGGTACCTGTTTTCCCGCATATATCTATTCCATCAACATTTAATCCATGAGCTGTACCAAAATTATATACATCAAATAACCCACTTATCATAGTTTCAAAGTATCTTCTGTTTATAGTAGTTTTATGCTTTGTAGTAAATTTTTTATCAATAATTTGGCCCTTTATTTTTCTGACAATATGAGGTGTAAAATAAAAACCTCTATTTGCCACTGTAGCCATCATGTTAGCCAATTGCATCGGAGTCATTAAAACCTCACCTTGCCCTATAGCATTAGATACAATGGTTTTACTACTCCAACGCCATCCTTTATATACATTGTTGTAGGTCTTTGATGTAGGGATGTTCCCTTTTCTACCGGTAGGTAAATCATAGCCCATAAATTGTCCAAGGCCAAATGTTTTTAAGTGTTTACTCCAAACATCAACACCCACAGAAGGATCAGAGAATTTGTCTAGAGTTCGCATATAGGAAGTAGAGAAAAAGGTATTGCAAGATTCATAAATTCCGCGGTGTAATTGCATAACACCACCATGGCAGTGGCATCTCATGAATCTGCCTGGGGCATAACTAAACCCGTGATTACAAACTACACTAGTATTTTCATTTATTGCATTTTCTTGTAAGGCTACTAGTCCAGTTAATATTTTAAAAGGAGAACCTGGTGGATATTGAGCTAAAAGACCTCTGTCATACAATGGTTTTGCGATAGAATCGTGATACAACATAGTATAATTTTTTGAACGCTGTCTGCCTACTAAAATTGCAGGATCATAGGATGGAGCAGTAACTAATGCCAATATTTCACCAGTTTTTGGTTCTATAGCAACAATTCCACCGCGTTTATTAATCATCAATTCTTCGCCATATTTTTGAAGTTTCGCGTCTAAGGTTAAATTTATGTCTTTACCCTGCACAGCAATTGTATCAAATCGGCCTTCTTTATAAGAACCTATATCACGATTGTATTTATCTTTTTGGATGTATTTTACTCCTTTGATACCTCGTAAAATTTCCTCATAACTTTCTTCAACTCCTTGCCTACCAATTAAATCGCCACTGTTGTAGTATTTGTTTTTGGCAATTATTTTGTCATTTACTTGTGTAATAAATCCAAAAACATTCGCTCCACACGGCACTTGGTAGTCTCTTAATGAACGTTTTTGAATATAAAATCCAGCAAATTTTCTTTCAATTTCTTGAAAAGCTGCATATTCTTTTTTGTTAAGCTGAGAAAGAAAAACTGAAGGTAATCTTGGACTATAGACTTTTGCTTTTGCTATTTTTTTTAAAAAATCTTCTTTTGTGATTTTTAATAATGTACAAAATTCAGAAGTGTCTATTTCTTTGACATCTTTTGGGATTACCATAATATCATAAGAAGGCTGATTAGCAACTAATAAATTACCATTTCTGTCATATATATAACCTCTCTCAGGATAATCATAATTTATTTTTATAGCATTATTATCTGATTTTAATTTTAAAGTATCATCAATTACTTGTAAATAAAAAAGACGAATTACAAGCAATATAGTAGCAATGAAAATGATTGTAGGCAACAAAACTTTTCTCATTTTTTGCTAGGCTTAATGATGTAAATGATAATTATGCAAGAGGTAATTGTAAAAATAGTACTCAAAATGGTTCGCGTTAAAATATCCCAAAGGAAACTAATTTTAAAAATTTCAAGAAAAAATAAAATAGCGTGATGGATTACAACAGCAATGAGAATAAAAGAAAAACGTTCAGGAGTTAAAATGTCATTTAGTTTAACAGTTTGATATTCATAACTTAAACCAAAAGAAAATTTAAAAATTGATGGTCGATAATATGCAAGGACAACACAAGCAGCAGCATGAACTCCGCCGGAATTCCAAAACATATCCATAAGCAGTCCTAGAAAGAAACTAGCCACTACAAGTCCCGTTTTATTTCCGTTTACAGGGTACAAAATAATAAAAAGAATGTATGGGAATGGGTTGATAAATCCGAAGAGATCAATTCTATTGAATATCAAAACCTGTGCAGTAAGCAACAAGACAAAACGGGCAATATTTCCTAATGCACTATTCATCTTTTTTGCTTTTGTTTTCTAAATTGATTATTTCATCGGCATCCTTATTTTTAATGACATAAACATGTCCTAAATTAGTCATGTCATTAAATAATTTTATATCCAAAGTATAATAATTAGTTTCGTTGTCAATATAAACTTTATCAATTGTACCGATACCAATATTTTCTGGGAAAACCCTAGATTCTGCCCCAGTAACAATAGTATCACCTTTTCTAACACCTGCTAATCTTGGTACGTCAATTAGTTGAGCAAATCCTGTGCTTTTTCCATTCCAAACTAAAGAACCAAAGTGATTTGATTTTTTAATTTTAGCATTTATTTTGATATTAACATTTAAAACGCTAATGATGGTTGCGTAATTTTTGGAAGTATTATCAACAATTCCAATTATACCGGCACTATTTATTACACCCATATTAGGTTTTATACCTGAAGTTGAGCCATTGTTAATAGTGATGAAATTTTCCAGCGAACTATATGGATTCCGAATTACTTTTGAAACTAGAATATCTATTTTATTAACGCCTTTAATGGAATCTATCCGAGGTAGTTTGGTAGTGTCTCTTTGATTGAAAAGCAACGTTTTTAGTCGGGCATTTTCTTTGGCCAGCTCGTCATTTTGTGATTTCAAACCAAAATATTCATCAATATTATTTATCTTTTCATAAATACCGCCAGTAAAGAAATTAGCTGAACTAATGATTTTACTTTTGTGATAAGAATGTGATTGAATTGTCAGTGAAAGTGATATTACCAAAAGCAGCAAAAACAGTAAGCGATTACTGTTTTTAAGTAAAAAATTAAATATTTGCTGCATCGTTTTCTAGTGTTCAGTTTCAGTATTCAGTGTTCAGTATTTTACGAAAAACACTATTTTATTAATATGCTTCTGAATTTAGGGATATTTTTAAGTGCCATTCCTGTTCCACGTACTACGGCTCTTAATGGGTCTTCAGCTATATAAACTGGTAAATCAGTTTTTTGAGAAATACGTTTGTCTAATCCTCTCAACATTGAACCTCCACCAGCAAGATAAATTCCAGTATTATAAATATCGGCTGCTAATTCTGGTGGTGTTTGCGATAAGGTTTCCATAATAGCATCCTCAATACGTTGAATAGATTTATCTAAAGCTTTAGCAATTTCTCTGTAGGAGACTTCTACTTGTTTAGGTTTTCCAGTCAATAAGTCTCTTCCTTGAACTGACATATCATCTGGAGGTGTTTCTAAATCGTCTGTGGCCGCTCCAATAGTAATTTTAATTTTTTCTGCTGTACTTTCTCCCACAAATAAATTGTGTTGTGTTCTCATGTAGTATACTATATCGTTTGTAAAAACGTCACCTGCAATTTTTACTGATTTGTCACAAACAATTCCGCCTAAAGCGATAACAGCAATTTCGGTAGTTCCACCACCAATATCTACAATCATGTTTCCTTTTGGTTGCATTATATCGATACCAATACCAATTGCTGCAGCCATTGGTTCGTGAATTAAGTATACTTCTTTCCCGTTCACCCGTTCACAACTTTCTTTTACGGCACGCATTTCTACTTCTGTAATTCCGGATGGAATACAAACCACCATGCGAAGAGCTGGGGTAAACATTTTTTTCTTTAACGCAGGAATGCTCTTAATGAACATACTGATCATTTTTTCAGATGCATCAAAATCAGCTATAACCCCATCTTTCAATGGACGAATAGTTTTTATGTTTTCATGGGTTTTACCTTGCATCATGTTGGCTTCTTTTCCAACAGCGATAATTTTCCCCGATATTCTATCTCTAGCAACAATTGATGGGCTATCAATTACAACTTTATCGTTGTGTATTATCAGAGTATTTGCGGTACCAAGGTCAATGGCGATGTCCTCAGTCATGAAATCAAAAAATCCCATAGGTTTTTTAGGGTTTAATGTTTATAAAAAATTTAACGTACAAAGTTAAACAAATTAATGTTTAAAATGACGTGTTCCTGTAAATACCATTGCAACTTTATTTTCGTTGCAAAAATTAATACTCAATTCATCTTTAATCGAGCCACCAGGTTGAATTACAGCTGTAATTCCAGCTTTATGAGCAATATCAACACAATCTGGAAATGGAAAAAAAGCATCACTTGCCATCACAGCACCCTTCAAATCAAACCCGAAAGTTTGTGCTTTTTCAATTGCTTGTTTCAAGGCATCTACACGTGATGTTTGTCCTGTTCCTGACGCAACTAATGTACTGTTTTTTGCAAATACAATCGTATTTGATTTAGTGTTTTTACAAATTTTTGATGCAAATAATAAATCGTCTATTTGTTGAGCCGTTGGAGCCATATTTGTAACAATTTTTAAATGGTCTTTAGCGTCTGTTTTGTTATTTTTATCTTGAACCAACAAACCGTTTAGACAAGATCTAACTTGTTTGTTTGGTAAATCCACTTCCTGTTGAACTAAAAGTATTCTGTTTTTCTTTTCAGATAGAATTGCAATAGCTTCTTCATCAAAACTTGGTGCTATTACCACTTCGCAGAAGAGAGAATTTATTTCGTTGGCTGTTGCCAAGTCTATTGTTGAGTTAGCAATCAAAACGCCACCAAAAGCAGAAGTTGGATCACAAGCTAATGCAGCCAAATAAGCTTCTGATATAGTTTTTCTTGTAGCTAAGCCACAAGCGTTGTTGTGTTTTAAAATGGCAAATGTTGGTTCGTTATTTTTAAATTCTAAAATTAAATTTACTGCTGCATCAACATCTAATAAATTGTTATATGACAATTCTTTGCCGTGTAATTTCGTAAACATTTTATCAAATTCGCCGAAGAAGAATCCTTTTTGATGTGGGTTTTCTCCATATCTCAAAACCTGGCCATCGGCTATACTGGCTTTAAAATAGGTTTGCTTCGCCTGTTCGCTTTCGCTCGAGTCATCTGTATTGAAATAGTTGAAAATTGCAGTATCATAGTGCGAAGAAACATGAAAAGCTTTTGTAGCCAATAGTCTTCTTTGCTCTAAAGTTGTTTCTCCATTTTGTGAAGAAATTAAATCTAATAAAAAAGCATATTCATTAACTGAAGCAACGATAACGGTATCTTTAAAATTTTTAGCAGCAGCACGAATTAATGAAATACCACCAATATCTATTTTCTCAATGATATCAGCTTCACTTGCTCCAGATGTAACTGTTTTTTCAAACGGATACAAATCAACAATTACCAAATCTAGTTGTGGAATTTCAAAATCTTTCATTTGAGCCACATCGGTTTCATTGTCTTGACGGTTTAAAATTCCGCCAAAAATTTTTGGATGTAGCGTTTTTACTCTTCCGCCAAGTATTGAAGGGTAGGAAGTAACTTCTTCAACAGGAACAACTCGAATTCCCAAATTATTGATAAATTCTTCTGTTCCACCAGTGGAATAAATAGTGACATTTTGTTCGTGTAGTTTGCGAACGATCGGTTCTAGACCTTCTTTTGAAAAGACAGAGATAAGCGCCGATTGGATTGTTTTTGTAGTTGTCATGTTGCGTGTGTTGTGCCTGTCTGTCGACTGTTAGATTTAAGCATACAAAAGTAGTTTTTTTGATTACAAAATTCAAGAATGAACTGTAACAAAATTTTATTTTATTACACTTACAAAGCAGTCAGTAAAATATTAGTAATTTCAGAATATTTTGATGAAATTTACGCATCCTAAAAACAAGTAAATGTTATTTTATCTTCGTTTATTGAAAGAAAGCTTTGCTTTTGCTATGAATGCTTTACGTAATAACAAATTGCGAACGTTGCTTTCTTTGCTCGGAGTAACTATAGGTATTTTTTCTATTATTGCTGTTTTGGCAGCCGTTGACTCTTTGGATAGAAAAATAAAAAGTGATTTAATGACCTTAGATAAAAACACTATTTATGTAACTAGTATTTCATTTGGTCCAACTGATATTCCAAAATGGAAAAGAGAACAATTTCCTCATGTAAAATATGAAGAATATCAATACTTAAAAGGGTCATTAAACAATATAGAGAATTCTTGTTTTCAATATTTCACATCATCTCAGACCCTAAAATTTGAATCAAAAACGATTAATACTGTTAATATGGTTCCTGCAACTTCTGAGTTTGATGATATTCAAAGAATGGAGTTTGCTGAAGGAAGATTTTTTAATGAATCAGAATCAATCTCTGGTAAAAAAGTAGTTGTATTGGGTTATGATATTGCTGAAGGTTTGTTTGAAAGTGCCGAACCAATAGGAAAACAAGTTAGAATGTATGGCCAAAAATTTACGGTTATAGGTGTTACAAAAAAGAAAGGTGAATCCGGGATTTCTATAGGTGGCGATGATGATACAACCGTTTTTTTTCCATCCAATTTTATGAGAAGATTATATGGTGATAACAATAAAATTCTCATACCACTTATCATCATTAAGCCGAATAAAGGCATAGATATGGAAGCATTAAAAGGCGAGATAGGTCAAAAATTACGCAATTTTAGAGGAGTAAAAGATGGAGAAATCGATAATTTCTTTATCAGTGTATTATCTGGATTTACTGATTTGATAGATGGAATTATTGGCAATATGAAAGTTGGTGGTTGGATTATTAGTTTATTTTCACTGCTTGTTGGTGGTTTTGGAATTGCTAACATCATGTTTGTCTCTGTAAAGGAAAGAACTAATTTAATTGGAATTCAAAAATCATTGGGCGCCAAAAATAAATTTATCCTTTTTCAGTTTCTCTTTGAAGCTATCATTCTTTGTGTTATTGGTGGTTTTATAGGTTTGTTGTTAGTATGGATAATTGCTATTATTTTAACCAAAGTGCTAGATTTTGAATTCGTTTTAAGCATAGGAAATATTCTTTTGGGAACCAGTTTAGCTGCTATCATCGGACTAATCTCCGGAATTCTTCCAGCTATTTCTGCATCAAAACTCGACCCTGTGGAAGCGATTAGAAGTGGGATGTAGTTTTTTGACATAAAAAAACACAAAGTATTTTCTTTGTGTTTTTATATAACATTTTTTTGTTTAGTATTTAAAACTATCTAATTTCTTGATTTAAAATCAAATCAATATAAAGGTTGATTTTATCTTTTAGTTCTTTTCTTGGAGTTATAAAGTCAAGGAAACCATGATCTAATACAAACTCTGCCGTTTGGAAACCTTCGGGTAAATCTTTTCCAGTTGTGTCACGCACTACACGTGGACCCGCAAACCCAATCAATGCGCCAGGTTCAGAGATATTTATATCGCCAAGCATAGCGTAAGAAGCGGTTGTTCCGCCTGTTGTAGGATCAGTACATAAAGAAATGTAAGGAATTTTTGCTTCGGCTAGTTGCGCTAATTTTGCTGAGGTTTTGGCTAATTGCATTAAAGAATAAGCCGCTTCCATCATACGAGCACCGCCCGATTTAGAAATCATCACAAATGGTATTTTATGTTTGATGGCATAATCAATTCCACGAGCAATTTTTTCTCCTACTACAGCACCCATAGAACCACCAATAAAAGCAAAATCCATACAGCATACTACTAAATCATTTCCTTTTGATTTTCCAACACCAGTCCGAACAGCATCTTTCAACCCTGTTTTTTCGATAGCCTCTTTTAATCGGTCTGAATATTTTTTGGTATCTACAAATCCTAACGGATCTTTTGCAGTCATTTTTGCATCTAATTCTTTGAACTCATTGTTGTCAAACAAGATTTCAAAGTATTCTTTACTGCCAATTCTAACATGAAAATCATCCTCTGGACTAACCCATAAGTTTCTTGCCAGTTCGTCTTGGTCAATAATTTTTCCTGTTGGTGATTTGTACCAAAGTCCTTTGGGCACATCTTTCTTATCTTCAGTGGGTGTCGTAATTCCTTTTTCTGTTCTTTTAAACCAAGCCATATTTTTAATGGATAATGTATAATTGATAATGAATAATTATACATTATCAATTATCAATTGTTAATTATAATGTGTTTACATTGTTCAAGTCAGCAAAAGCTTCTTCTAATCTTTTGATAAAAGTAACTTCGCCTTCTCTAATCCATTTTCTAGGATCGTAATGTTTTTTGTTGGGGGAATCAGCACCATCTGGATTTCCGATTTGAGTTTTTAAATAGTCAATATTATTTACCATATAATCACGAATTCCTTCGGTATAAGCAAATTGTAAATCAGTATCGATATTCATTTTAATTACGCCATAAGAAATGGCTTCTCTAATTTCTTCTAATGTAGAACCAGAACCACCATGGAAAACAAAATCAACTGGATTGTTGCCAGTATTGAATTTATTTTGAACATACTCTTGAGAATTTTTTAAAATCTTTGGCGTTAATTTTACGTTTCCTGGTTTGTAAACACCGTGAACATTTCCAAAAGAAGCTGCAATGGTAAATTTAGGAGAAATTTTTAGTAATTCTTCATAAGCATAAGCCACTTCAGAAGGTTGTGTATATAGTTTTGAACTATCTACATCAGAATTGTCAACACCATCTTCTTCACCACCTGTAATTCCCAGTTCAATTTCTAAAGTCATTCCTATTTTGCTCATTCTAGCCAAATAGGTTTTACAAATTTCAATATTTTCTTCGATGGGCTCTTCTGATAAATCAATCATGTGAGAAGAAAATAATGGTTTTCCAGTTTCAGCAAAACTTTTCTCTGAAGCGTCTAATAAACCATCAATCCATGGTAATAATTTTTTGGCACAATGGTCAGTATGAAGAATTACAGTAGCGCCATAAGCCTCTGCCAAAGCATGAATGTGTTTTGCTCCAGCAATACCTCCAGCAATAGCTGCTTTTTCACCAGTATTAGAAAGTCCTTTTCCAGCATTAAATTGAGCACCACCATTTGAAAATTGAATAATTACGGGAGCATTTAATTTCGCAGCCGTTTCTAATACACCATTTATTGTACTAGAACCAATTACGTTAACTGCAGGAAGTGCAAATCCGTTTTCTTTTGCATAATTAAATATTGCTTGAACTTGATCTCCAGTAGCAACTCCAGGTTTGATATTGTGGCCCATTGTCTTGTTTTGTTTATTATGTTTAGTTTGCAAAAATAATAATTTCTAAATTTAGAAAGGATAATTAATTCCAATATTTATCACCGATTTATCGAAGCGCATCTCTTTAAACCATTTTTCTTGTAAATCAATAGAGGGATTATAAGTTTTAAATCCTAAATCTAGTCGAATAATAAAGAAACTAAAATCATATCTAAATCCAAATCCTGAACCAACAGCAATATTGCCTAAGGATTTCAATCCGCTAAAAATGGAAGGTTTATAAGTTGTATTGTCTAAAACATTCCAAATGTTTCCAACATCAGTAAAGACAGCGCCGTTTAATTTTTTGAAAATATTAAATCTTAATTCAGTACTAAATAATAGTTTCATATTTGCCTCATTAAAATCCAAAACACTTCCACTTGATCCAGGGCCTAAACTATAGGATTGCCATGCTCTATTATCATTGGTTCCGCCCGCAAAATAACTTCGAGAAAAGGGAATGCTGTTTGAGTTACCATAGGGTATCGCTATTCCGGCAAAAACTTTTGTAGCCAATACTTTTTTACGCTTTAAATCCCAATGTTTAATAAATTCAAATTCAGATTTTATATACTGGGAATAAGCAACATTAAAAATAGTTTTGGTTCCAACTTGATTTTGCAGTTGTTTAGATAAGTTGGCAAATAAAGACAATACATTTCCAGCAGATTCTATTTTTGCTTTGACAGCATAAAAGTTGTTGTCAAATAAATCTTTTTGTGATGTTTTAGCGTAGGTGATATTTGATGCAAAAATCAAATTGTTTTCGGTCAATCTAGCTCTTCTTTCTAAAATACTTAAGATTGATTTAGTATCATTTGGTGAAACAACAACGGTTTGATTTTCAATGACATCATTTGCAAACCCAAAAACACCATCTTCAATAATTAGGTTGCCCGTGACGGGGTTAAAATAACTTGCATTTACCGTAGGATAGCTTTGAGCAATTTGATTAATGGAGTTGTATGATGATTTATATATATTAAAATAGTTGGAAGGATTTAGATTTCTAACAAATTGAACATTGAATAAATCAAATTTTAAATTTGTATTTTTTTTAGGTGTCCAACTATATGCTAATGAACTTGTAAAGTTCTGTTTGTCTAATCCAATATTGGTTTGTTTAGAGTATCCCACACTAAAAGTAGTATAAGGTATCATAGTTTTTGGAATTATTTTATCTGTTTTTAAAGGAAAAAATATTCTAGGAAAATTTAATTTGGCATCAACTCCAATTTCTGAGATATTGAAAAAATTATTATTTGGATTAGCTAAATCTTTTGACGAACCTACATTACCTCTAAATCCTAATTCAAAAGTTTCAGCACCATTAAATACATTTCGAATTCCTAAAAATGTATTTCCAGATATTCCAAAATCTTGAATGTTTGAATGAGTAAAATCTGTTGAGAATCCAAATGTATGTTTCTTTCTTGGAGTTAAATAAATATTAGCAATCAATCCATCTTCTTGATTTTTATCCTGAACATATTGTATTAATGGATAGTTGAAAACTTTTAGATTACTTAAATATTTTGAAGTTAAAGCTGAGTTTTTATCTGAAAAATAATTTCCTTTTATCACAAAAACACCATCAGTAATTGCTTTTGGTTTATATTTCAATTTCTTGAAACTGTATAAATGGAACCCTTTGTAAACAGTACTGTCTTTAATAATGGCATTTGGATTTGTAGCACTATAATCGGTAAAAATATTTACTTTACTAATTTTATAAAGTTTGAACGGTAAAGAATAAATACTGTCTTCAACTCTTACAGATTCATTTTCTATTACTAACTCTACATTTGCTTTATGTGTTTTTGAAAGCGTATCAATTTCATAGGTCACATAATTTTGTTGAAATCTAAAAGCACCATTGTTTCTAAAATCTTCTGTAACTCTTACTCTTTCATCATCAAAATCGCTAGATTTAAATCGTTTGTTTGATTTTAATACAGAATATTTCTCCATTAATTGATAAATAGAATCTAACGGTTTACTTGTGATATAGCTGCTGATACTATCAACCATGTATGGCTTTCCAGTTTCAATGTCATATCTAAGTTTTACTTTTTTCTTATCTAAACTATCAATTTTAAATTTTGTTACAACATCAAAATATCCTCTATTAAAATAATAGGATTTTAATCGCTTTAAAGATTTTTTAGTGCTTGAAGTGTCTAAAATAATTGGCGCTTCACCTGTTTTTCTTAAAAAATTATCTATGCCTGAGTACAAGAACGATTCGCCTAATCTTTTTACTTGTTTTTTAGAAAGCCATTTGGCTTTTCTATAATATCTTTTTGGATCCTTAATCATTTTTGATTTGAATAATGAATCTGATTTTGGCCTGGCCAAATTGAAAATATTTAACCGAAGTCTGTATCCTAGGATAGAACTGTTTTGTTTTTGGTATAGTTGATTTGTGTTGTCTTCAGAGTTGTCTTTTTTGTTATCAACATAAATATCATTTTTAGTCAAGAGACTTTTTCCATCGGGAACTCTTTTTATAGCGTTACAACTAATTATAATTAGTGCAGTTAGAATAAATAGTGATATTTTTGTAATGCTCTTTTTCAAGTGGTCTGAAATATATAATTCAAAAATACAGTATTTTATGGTTAGTAAAAGCCAAATAAAATTAATCACAAGTCTTCAACAAAAAAAATATCGATTAGAATACCAAATATTTATTGCTGAAGGTGTAAAAGTAATTCAAGAATTGTTACAATCAAATTTTGTGCTTGAACATTTGTATGAAACTACAAGTATTTTTGAAAACATAGCTAATTACCAAAAATCTTTGATCAGCGAACAAGACATGAAAAGAATTTCTGCTTTGAGTTCACCAAGTACTTGTTTGGCTATTTTTAAAATTCCTAAGGATAATGCAATCAAAAATTCAGGGTTGATTGTAGCTCTTGACGACATTCGTGATCCAGGAAATTTAGGAACTATTATTAGGCTTTCAGATTGGTTTGGAGTTAAACAAATCTTGTGTTCTCCTGAGACAGTAGATGTTTATAATCCAAAAGTTATTCAAGCCACTATGGGCTCTATTGCTAGAGTAAATGTCAGTTATTTAGATTTAAAAAGTTTTATTGCCAATACTTCTCTACCTGTTTTTGGAGCTTTTATGGATGGCGCAACTATTTATAAAGAAAAATTATCAGCAGATGGAATTCTGATATTTGGAAATGAAGCCAATGGGATTTCATCAGAATTAGAAAAATTTATTAAAAATAGAATTGCAATACCTAGATTTGGAGATATTCAAAAAGCAGAAAGTTTAAACGTTGCTACTGCAACCGCAATATTTTTAAGCGAATTTAGGCGAAATATTGAATAGAGAAATGGTTTAAGTTTTTTAATGGAATGTAAAATTGATAAGCACAGCTCGTGTTTTCATCGAATGAATATTTCCAGTCCAAGGGCTATTCGGGTCATCATCTCTAATTAATTCATCTTTCAATCCAAAAACCCCTCTAATGGAAGGAGAAAATTTAAAGTATTCAAAATATAAATCCATACCGAAACCTAGAGTGTAATTCTGAGTCCAAGTTTTTACTCTAAATTTTTGTTGGAAATTATCATCTTTTGATTTAGAATTACTTGACAAATTTAATGTTGATGACAAGCCGCCAACTAAATAGGGTCTCACGTTTCCGGTCCTTTTAGAACAAAATTTTAGCATTAATGGAAAATCAATATAAGTTGCTTTTACTTCGCGCAAAGCATCTCTATCATTTGAGAATTGAGAATAAGTCAATGTTCTACTAGCATAATAAAGACCGGGTTCAAAGCGCAATTCTATATATTCTTGTAGACGAAGACTCCCAACAAGACCAACATTAAACCCTGTATTTCCTGTTATGTTGATATCTTGTCCAGGAATTTTATAATCTGTTTTGAAATCAAAAGTACTAAACCCAAGAAAATAACCCCAATAAAGCCTCTGTTTGTCAAAATTTTCCAAATTAATAATTGGATCTTTTGAAAAAATACTTTTTCCTAACTGCGCTTGAGTTGAAATTGAAATTAGTATAAAAAAGACAATTATTTTTTTCATTTTGTTGCTAAAAAAATCAGTTTTATTGTTTTGTGGCGGTATAAATGGTTGCAACACCAAATGTTTGTGGCATCGCTTTACATTCTATAAACGATATTTTTTCTAAAATATTGTTTAAAGCTTCGCCAAATGGAAAATTGGCTGCTGATTCTGATAAATATCCATATGCATTATTGTCTTTTGAAAGTATTTTTCCAATTAACGGTAGTATCAATTTAGTATAAAAAGCATATCCTTGTTTGAATGGAAATTTAGTTGGAACCGAAGTTTCAAGTATTACAAAAATGCCATTAGGTTTTAAAACTCTATAGATTTCTGATAGCCCTTTTTCCAACGTTTCAAAATTTCTGATTCCAAATGAAACGGTAATGGCATCAAAATAATTATCAGGATAAGGAATGTTTTCACTATCACCCACAACCATTTCTATTTTGTCAGTTAGGTTTTTATCTATTATTTTTTGTTTTCCTACATCGAGCATGCCTACAGACAAATCTAGTCCAACAATTTTTTTTGCAGAAGTTTGTGTCATTAAAATTGCTAAATCTCCTGTGCCTGTGGCAATATCAAGAATATTTTCAGGATTTTTTTTTGCAACT
Organism: Flavobacterium psychrophilum; assembly: GCA_943325515.2. Lineage (GTDB taxonomy): Bacteria > Bacteroidota > Bacteroidia > Flavobacteriales > Flavobacteriaceae > Flavobacterium > Flavobacterium psychrophilum_R. The sequence continues at coordinate 21,596 of CALPPS020000009.1, read as the reverse complement.
AAATTAACTACTTTTTTTCGCCACTTGACATCTATTCCAAGTGAAATAACCCTATTCAGTCCATCATAGCTTCCTGAAATAGTATCAAACATTTTGGTTACTTGATCTTTTTTGCTAAGTGTAGAATCCTTATAAGGAGTTATATTTTTTGACATTGTAGAATTTTCTACAAAGATAAACCAATATTTTAATTAGAATAGGGCTTTATTATTGATTGAAACTCGGATGAAAAACAAAATTATTTTCTAACATAAGTTTGAAAAGTGAAATCAAAATCATGTCTTTCGTCTTTTGAATGAAATTCTTCAAATATCAATTGCCATTTTTCTATTTCAATTTCAGGAAAAAAAGTATCAGCTTCAAAACTATTATGAACTCTGGTAATATCAATTTTATCTGCAATTGCTATGGATTGCTTATAAATTTCTCCACCACCAATGATGAATATGGCTTCGTTTTTTGGACAAGATTGTATGGCTTCATCTAAGGAATTCACTACGATACAACCTTCTGAGTTATAATTTTTTTGACGTGTGATTATTACATGAGTTCTATTGGGTAATGGTTTTGGAAAACTTTCAAAAGTTTTTCTTCCCATAATTATGTAATGTCCTGATGTAATGATTTTAAATCTTTTAAAATCATCGGGTAAATGCCAAAGTAATTGATTGTCTTTACCGAGTGCATTATTTTGTGCAACAGCTGCAATAAGTGTTATCATTCTTCTGAAGATTTAGAATTTTCTAAATCATTTTTTAGTTTTTCAACTTTTTTAGTTTGTTGGAGCATTAACTTGTCGATTTGTGATCGTTCCCAATTTTTGTTCATAAAACTATCAATAATAAAAACTTTGATAAAATGAAATAGGAAAACAAATATCCAGATAGTTACTGCCCAAATCCACCATGTAGTTTCGCGATAAAAAGACAACCATTTATTGGTAATGAACAAAAATATACTTCCAATAAATAGAAGAATAAAATGATAGTACAAATTTTTTTTTTGTTTTATTCTATCTCTAGCATATTCATATAATTCGTGTTGTTCTTTTTCCATAAGACTAAATTTATCATTGAGATAAAAATTATTTAAATAGCTACAGCGCCTTTAATATGAGGATGGGGATCGTAATCAACCAAAGTAAAATCTTCAAATTGGAACTCAAAAATATTTTTCACATTTGGATTTAGTGTCATTTTTGGCAACGGTCTTGGGTCACGAGATAATTGTAATTCTACCTGCTCAAAATGATTATTATAAATGTGAGCATCTCCAAAAGTGTGAATAAATTCGCCTACTTGTAAACCACAAACCTGTGCAATCATCATAGTGAATAATGCATAGGAAGCAATATTGAAAGGCACCCCTAAAAATATATCTGCGCTTCGTTGGTATAATTGACAAGATAATTTCCCTTCAGCAACATAAAACTGAAAGAAGGCATGACATGGAGGTAAAGCTGCTTTTTCATTAGCAACATTATCAGCAAAAGATTTTGATGTGTCTGGCAAAACAGAAGGGTTCCATGCAGAAACTAACATTCTTCTACTATTAGGATTTGTTTTTAATGTATCTATTAATTCTGTTATTTGATCAATTTCTTCGCTATTCCAGTTGCGCCATTGATGGCCGTAAACAGGCCCTAAATCACCATTTTCATCGGCCCATTCATCCCAAATTTTAACGCCATTTTCTTTTAAATAATTGATATTTGTATCACCTTTTAAAAACCAAAGTAATTCATAGATAATTGATTTTAAATGTAATTTTTTGGTAGTTACCATAGGGAAACCTTCATTTAAATCAAAACGCATTTGATAACCAAAAACACTTTTGGTTCCTGTTCCTGTTCTGTCTCCTTTTTGACAACCGTTTTCTAAAACGTGTCGCATTAAATCATGATATTGTTTCATTTACGATTCTCTTTTTGAAATTTCGTCTCTTATTCTGGCTGCTTTTTCATAATCTTCGTTTTGTACAGCTGTCTCAAGTAATGTATGAAGTTCTGTTAAGCTCAATTTAGCATAAACTTCCTTTGGTTCGGTTCCCTCTCTATTTAATCCAAAAGTTTCAGGTGATGAAAGCAATCCTTCATCTATATTTTGATTTTCAATTTCAGTTGGATTGTTTAAATAAATTCCGGCTTTGTCTAAAATATTTTTATAAGTAAAAATTGGAGCATTAAATCTCAAAGCTAGTGCAATAGCATCCGAAGTTCTAGCATCAATTATCTCTTCAATTTTATCTCTTTCACAAATAATACTTGAGTAGAAAACACCATCAACCAGTTTGTGAATTATAACTTGTTTTACAATAATATCAAATCTATCTGCAAAACTTTTAAATAAATCATGGGTTAATGGTCTTGGAGGTTTAATTTCTTTTTCAAGAGCAATAGCTATAGATTGCGCTTCAAAAGCACCAATTACTATAGGCAGTTTTCGCTCTCCATCAACTTCATTTAAAATCAATGCATACGCGCCATTCTGTGTTTGGCTATATGAAATGCCTTTTATAGTTAGTTTGACTAAACTCATATTTTTGTTGTGTCAAGAATTGATTTCAAGGCATCAAGACTTTGATTTATATCTAATTTAATGAAATGCAAAGTAACAAAAACTTTTTTCTTTTAGAAATGTATTGTATAAAAAAAGAGCCATAAGAAAATTAAAATTTCAGATAGCTCTTTATTTGAATTAATATATTTGCTTATGTGTTTTGAGCTTTGAATTCTGTTAGTTTTTTTGTTAATCTTGGGACGATATCAAAAGCATCACCTACAATACCATAATCGGCTACTTTAAAAAAGGGTGCGTCAGCATCAGAATTGATAACTACTTTTATTTTTGAGGAATTAACTCCCGCAATATGTTGTATAGCTCCAGATATTCCTATGGCGATATATAAGTTTGTTGCAACTGGTTTACCTGTTTGACCAACGTGCTCGCTATGTGGACGCCAACCTAAATCAGAAACTGGTTTTGAACAAGCAGTTGCTGCGCCAAGCACAGAAGCTAATTCTTCTAATATTCCCCAATTTTCTGGTCCCTTTAATCCACGACCACCAGAGACTACAACATCAGCATCAGCAATGGTTACTTTTCCTGTTGACTTTTCTACTGATTCTACTTTTACGTTAAAATCACTATCGTTTAAACTTGGAGCAAAATCTTCTTCGCTAGCAGATGAATTATTTTCAAAAACACCATAAGAATTTTTAGCTAGGCTAAGTACTTTTACCTCAGTAGAAATTTCGGTTATGTTAACTGCTTTGTTTGAAAAAGCAGTTCTCTTTACTTGGAATGGTGAAGTTGATAGAGGTAATCCAACCACATTTGACGCTAATCCGGCATCTAAACCAACCGCTACCAAAGGTGCCATATACAAACTATCAGTTGTTGAAGAAAGTAAAATTATTTTAGCATTTTCTTTTTGAGCAGCTTGTTTGATAATGTCTGCATAGGCTTTAGCATTAAAATTTGAGAGTTTTTCGTTAGATACTTTCAGTACTTTATCTACGCCATGTTTTGATAAATCGGATATATTTTTAGCATTTATGGTTATAGCGGTAACAGTTGTGCCTAGAGATTCGGCAACTTTTTTGGCATATGAAGCTACTTCAAAGGCAACTTTTTTGAATTTTCCATCTGCGGATTCTGCGTATATTAATATTGACATATTGATTTAAGTTTTAAGATTTAAGTTTTAAGATTTTTTTGCAATCAGCATTCAAAAATCGTTAATCTTCAATCTGGTTTTTAAATAACTTTTGCTTCGTTGTGTAATGCATTTATTAGTCCGTCTAAATCATCTGCAGAAAATAATTTCACAGCAGATTTAGGTGCTGGTTTTTCAAATTTTACTGCTTTTGTATTATTATTTGCAGCAACTGGTTCAAGAACAGTTAATACTTTAGTTCTGGCGGTCATAATTCCTCTCATATTTGGAATGCGCAAATCTTTTTCTTCTACTAATCCTTTTTGTCCACCGATTACTAATGGAAGTGAAGCAGAAATTATTTCTTTTCCACCATCAATTTCTCTCGTTGCTTTAGCAGAAGTTCCATCAATAGTTAATTCCGTACAAGAATTCACAAAATTAAAATTTAGCAATGCTGCTAACATTCCTGGTACCATTCCACCATTGTAATCAAGAGATTCCTTCCCACAAATTATTAAGTCATAATTGCCATTCTTAACTACTTCTGCTAATTGTTTTGCTACAAAAAAACCATCGGTTGGATTGGCATTAACTCTGATTGCTTCATTAGCTCCAATAGCTAAAGCTTTTCTTAAAGTTGGTTCGGTATCTGCACTACCTACATTTACCACAGTTACATTTGCGCCTTGTTGTTCTTGAAACCAAATGGCTCTGGTTAACCCGAATTCGTCATTAGGATTAATAACATATTGAACACCATTAGTGTCAAACTCAGAATCATCATTGATAAAGTTGATTTTAGAGGTAGTATCAGGCACATGGCTGATGCAAACTAATATTTTCATTATTATTTTATTGAGTAAATTTTCTGAGTGTAAAAGTATAAAATATATTTCTAATTTTTATATGCATGCATAATATATTTTCAAATTTCAATCGATTTCGTAACACATGTTAAATGGATTAATTTTATTTTTAAAATAAAGTCTTTTCAAAAGTCTATTAATTAAAGACAATAAATGTTTTTTAATCATTTTAAATTTTTATTTTTGCCTTTCAAAATTTGAAAGTAACATAATCATACTATGAGAACAATACAATTTAGAGAAGCGATTTGTGAGGCAATGAGTGAAGAAATGCGTCGCGATGAATCAGTATATTTAATGGGTGAGGAAGTAGCCGAATATAATGGTGCGTACAAAGCATCTAAAGGAATGCTTGATGAATTTGGACCTAAAAGAGTTATTGATACACCTATTGCCGAACTTGGTTTTGCAGGAATTGCAGTTGGATCAGCAATGAATGGTTGTCGTCCTATTGTTGAATACATGACTTTCAACTTTTCGTTAGTTGGTATTGATCAAATTATAAATAACGCAGCAAAAATGCGCCAAATGTCGGCGGGACAATTTCCAATGCCAATGGTTTTTAGAGGACCAACAGCTTCAGCAGGACAATTAGGAGCTACACACTCTCAGGCTTTTGAAAACTGGTTTGCTAACACACCAGGATTAAAAGTTGTTGTTCCATCAACAGTTTATGATGCCAAGGGATTGTTGAAAGCAGCAATTCGTGATAATGATCCAGTTATTTTCATGGAATCTGAGCAAATGTATGGTGATAAAGGGGAAGTGCCTGAAGGAGAATATACCATTCCACTTGGAGTAGCTGACATAAAAAGAGAAGGAACGGATGTAACTATTGTTTCCTTTGGAAAAATTATAAAAGAAGCTTTTATTGCAGCTGATGAATTAGCCAAAGAAGGCATTTCTTGCGAAATTATTGATTTGAGAACCGTTCGACCAATGGATTATGATGCGATTATCAATTCGGTAAAAAAAACAAATCGTTTAGTTGTATTGGAAGAGGCGTGGCCATTTGCTAGTGTAGCTTCCGAAATAACTTACATGGTTCAAGAAAGAGCTTTCGATTATTTGGATGCTCCAATTCAAAGAATTACTACAGCTGATACACCAGCGCCCTATTCTCCAACATTATTGAAAGAATGGTTACCAAACGCACAAGATGTTATCAAAGCTGTAAAGAAAGTAACTTACAAATAATATAAATTTACCTATATTTGAAACTTCATCAATCCTTTATTGATGAAGTTTTTTTATGCTTATGAAAAAGATATTTATACTCTTTATTTTGTTTTTTGCTTTCACAAATACTATTTCTGCTCAGACAAAAGTTAGCGGAATTGTGGTTGATAATTCCAATCAACCAGTACCCTATGCTAATGTTGTCTTTAAAGGTTCAAAAACAGGAGTTGTTTCGAATGAAGATGGTCGTTTCTATATAGAATCACCTGAAAATTATTGGGCATTGGTTGTGTCTTTTGTTGGATTTCCAGATAAAGAAGTGAAACTCCCAAGTTTGGTAAATTATAATTTTAAAGTTGTGTTGAAAGAAGGAAATTCTTTAAAAGAAGTAAAGATTTTTGCTGGAAAAACTTCCAAAAAGAATAATCCGGCTTTGGATATTTTGAGAAAAATTTGGGAAAGAAGAAGAAAAAATGGTTTAAAAATGTTCAAACAATACCAATATGATAAATATGAAAAGGTTGAGTTTGATATGAATACAATAGATAGTGCCTTTATGAAAAGTAAAATTTTCAAAGGAATGGAATTTATTTTCAAGAATATTGATACTTCAAGAGTAACGGGAAAAACCTATTTACCTATTTTTATCAATGAATCTCTCACTGAATTTTATGGAGATAATGAAACCAAAAAAACCAAAGAGATACTGAAAGCAAACAAAAATTCAGGAATTGGAAATGGCGATGGAGTTAATGTTTTTATTAAAGATTTGTATAATGATTTTGATATTTATGACAATTATTTGAATTTATTCGATAAGAGTTTTACCAGTCCATTATCTAGAACAGGTATAGATGTATATAATTATGTCTTAGCGGATACAGCTTTTATAGATAATAAATGGTGCTATAATATTGTCTTCTATCCAAGAAGGAAAAATGAGTTGACTTTTAAAGGGGATTTTTGGGTAAATGATTCAACATTTGCTATTAAAAAAATTAATATGGCAATTACTAAAAGCGCTAATATTAACTGGGTAAAAGATATTTATTTAGAACAAGAATTTGATGTTTTAAACGATTCTGTTTTTCTTCCAACTCGGGATTATATGATGTCTGATTTTGCTTTAAGAAAGAAAGAAGAATCAAAAGGAGTTTATGGAAAACGAACCACTTTGTACAGAAATTTTAAGTTTAATGAAAAGAAACCTGAAAAGTTTTATAAAGATGAAGTCAGTTATATAGACAACTCTGTTTACAATAAATCTAATGACTATTGGGAAGAAAACCGTTTTGAAAAACTGAATAAAGATGAGGTAAAAATTTATAAAATGATTGATACGCTTAAGACGGTAAAACGTTTTAAACAAATATATAATTTGGTTTCCATTTTGGGTAGCGGATATATTCAGTTCGGTCATTTTGATTATGGTCCAATTTTTTCTACCATTGGTTATAATGAAGTTGAAGGAGTTCGTCTTAGAGCAGGAGGGAGAACCTATTTTGGGCCAAATGATTTGTGGCGTTTGCAAGGATACACAGCCTATGGATTTAAAGATAATAAATTCAAATATGGTGCTTCTGGAAAATGGTTGATTGATAAAAAAAATAGAATTATAATTTCAGGTGGCAATAGAAGAGATGTTGAACAAATTGGAGCAAGTTTAACCACTACTAATGATGTTTTGGGAAGAAGCTATGCTTCCTCGGGACTTTTTACAACAGGTTCTAACGGAAAGTTGACTAATATTAATTTAAGTACTTTAGCAATTGAAATTGAACCAATCAGAAATCTTACTTTCCAACTAGGATTCTCTTATCGAACTTTGGAGTCTGCATCTGATACGTTTAAGCTAGATTATTATTCAGATAATACTTTTACCACTCCAAAAAGTCAAGTAAAACAATCAGAGTTAAATCTTCAAGTGGAATTTACACCAAAGAAAAAAACTATTGGATATGGTGTAGAACGAAGAGATATTGACAGCCCATATAGTAGGTTTTTTGTCAATTATAGTCAAGGTTTTAAAGGATTTATCAATAGTGATTTTGATTATCAAAAACTACAATTATACTATAAACAACCTATCATTATTGGGGCAATTGGGCGTTCCAATTTCACGATGGAATTAGGAAAAACATTTGGAAAAATTCCATTAGGTTTGATGAGTATTGTCCCCGGAAATCAGACATATTTTATAATTGATAATACATTCAGCAATCTTAACTTCTATGAATTTATAACCGACCAATATGCTACTTTTCAATGGGAACATCATTTTAACGGAAAAATATTTGCAAGAATTCCAGGCTTAAGGAAACTTAACCTTAGAGAAATTGTTGGTGTTAAAGGAGTTTACGGCACCGTTTCAGAAGAAAATAAAGCCATTAATGCTTCTGGTTTGTTTTATAAAGCTCCAGAAAGACCCTATTGGGAATACAGTGCTGGTGTTGGAAATATTTTTAAAGTTTTCCGTCTTGATTTTGCTTGGCGCGCGAATTACAGAGACTTGCCCGATACTAGTAACTTTACCATTAAAGGTTCGTTCGGATTTTATTTCTAAAATGCGGTAAGCATATTTTTTCTGCCTGAAAAAGTTCCAAACAAGAAAGTTATCTTTCAAAGCTATTTATCTAAGACAGTATTAGAAATTATAGAAGAACTATTTTTAATAAAAGTTAATTTCAATAGGGCTTCCATTCTTATCATAAATTCTATAAATATTTCTCTTACTAATATACCCATAAAAAATACAATCAAAGAATTATATTATATTCATACAGTTTAAGAAGTGGAATAATTGGCTAAAAATTTGCAACCATACCTAACCTTAGCTTCCCATATATTGTGGCATTATTATTTAAAAAAAAGAAATAAAATTTAAACACCTTTACTAATTTATCAGTTTTGTTTTTTATAAACAGAAACATCTTGTATTAGTTCTTAAATTTTTGCTATTTTTGCCCCCGATAAAATTTATAACTAAAATTATATTTATGGAATCAATGATGATTTATGTGCCGATTGTTATGGCACTTATAGGATTGGCTTTTATGGCAATCAAAAGATCTTGGGTTTTAAAACAAGATGCCGGAGACGGTAAGATGAAAGAAATATCAGATTATATCTACGAAGGGGCTTTGGCTTTCCTCAAAGCAGAATACCGATTATTAGCTATTTTTGTAATTATTGCAAGTGTCGTTTTAGCGGGTATTACATTTATACCAGGTGTTAAAACAGACATTTTAATTGTTGTTGCTTTTGTTTTCGGAGCTTTTTTCTCTGCTTTAGCGGGAAACATGGGGATGAAAATAGCAACAAAAACTAATGTTAGAACTACACAAGCTGCTCGTACTAGTTTGCCACAAGCTTTAAAAGTTTCTTTTGGTGGTGGAACGGTAATGGGATTAGGTGTTGCGGGTTTAGCTGTTTTAGGGTTAACAGGCTTCTTTATAATATTTTTCCAAATATTCATGAAAGGATCATGGACTAGTACTGAAGACATGACTATTGTTCTTGAAACTCTTGCAGGTTTCTCTCTTGGAGCTGAATCTATTGCTTTGTTTGCGCGTGTTGGTGGTGGTATTTATACAAAAGCAGCTGATGTAGGTGCTGATTTAGTAGGAAAAGTTGAAGCTGGTATTCCTGAGGATGATCCACGTAACCCTGCAACAATTGCAGATAACGTTGGAGATAATGTGGGTGATGTTGCTGGAATGGGTGCTGATTTATTTGGTTCTTATGTTGCAACTGTTCTTGCCGCAATGGTTCTTGGTAACTATGTGATCAAAGATATGGGTGGTAACATTCAAGATGCTTTCGGTGGAATAGGACCAATTTTATTGCCAATGGCAATTGCTGGTTTTGGAATTTTATTTTCTATCTTAGGAACTATGTTGGTGAAAATCAAAAGTGATGACGCTAAAGAAGCTCAGGTTCAAAAAGCATTAAATATTGGTAACTGGTTTTCGATTATATTGACAGCTATTGCTTGTTTCTTCTTAGTCCAATTCATGTTGCCTGCTACTATGAAAATGGAGTTTTATGGCGAAGGCTTAAAAGAAATTTCTTCATTAAGAGTTTTTGGAGCTACAATTATTGGATTAATTGTTGGAGGAGCTATTTCATCTGTAACAGAATATTACACAGGTTTAGGAACAAAACCAGTTTTGGCTATTGTACAAAAATCATCAACAGGAGCAGGTACTAACGTAATTGCAGGTTTGGCAACAGGAATGATTTCTACCTTCCCAACCGTAATTTTATTTGCTGCGGCAATCTGGTCTTCATATGCATTTGCAGGATTTTATGGTGTCGCTCTTGCTGCTTCTGCAATGATGGCAACAACAGCAATGCAATTGGCAATAGATGCTTTCGGTCCAATCTCTGATAATGCAGGCGGAATTGCTGAAATGAGTGAATTACCTAAAGAAGTTCGTACAAGAACAGATATTTTGGATTCAGTAGGAAATACAACCGCTGCAACAGGAAAAGGTTTCGCAATTGCTTCTGCTGCCTTAACTTCATTGGCTTTATTTGCTGCCTATGTTACATTTACAGGAATTGATGGGATTAATATCTTTAAAGCTCCTGTGTTAGCAATGTTGTTTATTGGAGGAATGATTCCTGTTGTGTTCTCTGCTTTGGCAATGAATTCTGTGGGTAAAGCCGCAATGGATATGGTATATGAAGTACGTCGTCAGTTCAAAGAAATTCCGGGTATTATGGAAGGAACTGGCAAACCAGAATATGGGAAATGTGTTGAAATTTCTACAAAAGCGGCATTACGTGAAATGATGTTACCTGGTGTTATGACTATTGGTTTTCCAATTGCAATTGTATTATTAGGTAAATTAGTTTACGGAGATAACAACCAATTAATCGCTGAAATGTTAGGTGGATATATGGCTGGAGTTACCGTTTCGGGTGTGCTTTGGGCAGTATTCCAAAATAATGCTGGTGGCGCTTGGGATAATGCTAAGAAATCTTTCGAAGCTGGAGTTATGATTAATGGCGAAATGACTTATAAAGGTTCTGATGCTCACAAAGCTGCAGTAACTGGTGATACAGTTGGAGATCCATTTAAAGATACTTCGGGGCCATCAATGAATATATTAATTAAATTAACTTGTTTAATTGGATTAGTAATAGCTCCTATCTTAGGAAGTGGTGTTGAGAAAAAAGAAATTCCTCAGTGCTCAATGCCAGAAATGGAAATGAAATGTTCGCGAGAAATGATGGGTAAATGTGATATGAGCAAATGTGCCATAATGACAAAAGAGGAATGTTCTGCCATGTGCGACAGTCTTAAATGTTCCCCAGAGCAAAAAGAAGCTTGCTTATCACATTATGGAACTGACGGAAAATACATTGATTCAAAAGGATGTAAAGAAGAAGGAAAAAAAGAATGTTGTTCTGAAAAGAAATAATTATTCCGTTATATGCTAAAAATGCCTCACAATTGTGAGGCATTTTTGATAGTAATTAGATTATATTTTAAAACAATCCGTTTATTTCAGCATCAATTCTATTAATAATCATCCCTAAATCTTCTGGGTTATTTACAAAATCTATATTGTCAACATCTATTATTAATAATTTACCTTTATCATAAGTAGAAATCCAAGCTTCATAACGTTCGTTCAAGCGGCTTAAATAATCAATAGAAATAGTGTTTTCATAATCACGTCCACGTTTATGAATTTGAGAGACCAAATTGGGAATTGAACTTCTTAAATATATTAACACATCAGGAGCTCCAACTAATCCTTCCATCAATTCAAATAAAGAAGTATAGTTTTGAAAATCACGATTTGTCATTAATCCCATAGCGTGTAAATTGGGAGCGAATATATGAGCATCTTCATATATCGTTCTGTCCTGAATGGTATTTTTACCACTTTCACGTATTTGTAATACTTGTCGAAAACGAGAATTTAAGAAATAGATTTGTAAGTTGAATGACCAACGTTCCATTTGATGGTAAAAATCATCCAAATATGGATTATCAACCACATCTTCAAAATGTGGTTCCCACTTAAAATGTTTGGCTAAAAATCTTGTCAAAGTTGTCTTTCCTGCTCCTATGTTTCCTGCTACGGCTATGTGCATTATGGTAATTTTAATTTAAAATTTTTAATTTCTTGGTTGGTAAAAATAGCTAAAATTTGGTCTTTGTAATAAAAATTTTGCAATGATTTCTCAACAATTTCTATTTTATCGACAGTTTTTGTTTTGTTATTTAAACAATACATTGTGTCGTCTTTCAAAAACAAGATTTTTTCATTAGTAATGATTTGAATTTTTTCGAAATCAGGTATAGAAGCAAGCAAAGTTAGTTTTCCAAAGATATCAATAGAATACCAGTTGTTGATCTCATCTATCCAATAGAAATTATTAAAATCAGATTGTGTATATTTTATATTTTCTTGAATAGGATTTCCAATATTTTTTGATGTATTATTGACGTAGTCAAACAACATTATTTGTTGTGTCAAAGCATTGTAAATCCAAAATTGATTCTGTGATCCCAATCCGATTTTAGATGCAAATATTGAACCGTCAATATCAGAAAGATTTAGTTTTTGGATTTCATTTAATTGATTATCTAAAGTGATGATAGTATTGAAATTTTCATAAAAAACTATAATTTTAAGCGGATTTATAATATCAACAGAATTAATTTTACCAAGTGCTACATTCTTGTATCCCCATTTTTGTTTATTGTCTTGTTTAATAATCTCATTGTTTTTTATGTAATAATTATTACCTAATCCATCAAAACCTAAATAAGTTTTGTCTTCAATTTTACTTGAATTTATTGCCGTAGTTTTAAGTAATGGTTTTTGTCCAAAACTATTGATACTAATAAAGATAAAAATAAAATAAATTCCGTTTTTCATCATACTGCTAATTTACATTAAATCAAATTAAATTCAACAAGCCAAAAATATTATTTTAACAAAAAATTAGTAACAGATTTTGATTACTTTCGTCATATTTGTTTGACTAAAATTAAAACTCATGAAAAAAATAGTTTACAGTTCTTTATTTATAATTTCTTTTATAACTTCTTATGCTCAAAAAGATTTTCAAGGAATGGCAGTTTATGAATCAAAAACAAGCACTGCTGATTTTAAATCCCGTTTTGAAGGAAACAAAGAAGTCACTCCCGAAATGCAAAAAATGATTGAAGAACGTATGAAAAAAATGTTTGAGAAGACATTTTTCCTCAATTTCGATAAATCGGCGTCTATTTATAAAGAAGAAGAAAAATTAGAAACCCCAGGACAAAGACAAGGTGGAGGAATGCGCATGATGTCTTCTTTTATGGGTGGCGGTGGAACCTACTATAAAAATGTAAAAGAGAAAAAATATACCGTAGATAAAGAGTTTATGGGTAAAGAATTTTTAATCAAAGATACATTAACTACCTTCAAATGGCAAATGAGTTCAGAGGCAAGAGTAATTGGAGGATATAATTGTTTTAAAGCGACTGCTGTAATTCCTGCAAGTAAAACTGATTTTAGAAATTTCAAACCTAAAAAGAAAGAAGAAGTAAAAGAAGGTGAAGTAAAAAAAGAAGAAAAAGATAAAAAAACCAATTTTATGGATGATTTTGATTTGCCTAAAGAAATAACAATAACTGCATGGTATACTCCTGAAATTCCTGTAAACCAAGGTCCAGAAGGGTATTGGGGATTACCGGGTTTAATTCTTGAAGTAAACGATGGGAAAACAACTATTTTATGTTCAAAAGTGGTATTAAATACTAAAGAAAAAGTAGAAATAAAAGCTGCTACTAACGGAAAACTAATTTCGCAAAAAGAATATGATGAAACTGCAGTAAAAAAAATGGAGGAAATGCGTCAGATGTATGATGGACAGGGTGGTGGAAGAGGTGGATTACATATGGGAGGAAGAAATTAATTCTGTTTAAAACATGAGAAAACATATCTTACTATTTCATTTTGTTTTTATTTGTTTTGGGCTTAATGCTCAAGATTTTCAAGGGAAAGCGGACTATTTTTCGAAAAGAATTATTAAAGAAAAAGTTGAAAAATTAAGCTCTGAAAATAAAGAGGCTTCAAATCCCGAATTCGAAAAAGCTTGGCAGGATGCTATGAAAAAAGCAACAGAAAAAAAGTATCTGTTAACTTTTAATAAAGTGGAAAGTCTTTATGAAGTACAACAAGAACTCGGAAAGCCAGAAACGCCATCCAGCGGTATGGTAATTTCTGTTTCTATATCTGGAGGAGGAAAAAAATATCTTAATCTAAAAGACAAAAAAAGTAGAGTTGAAGATGAAATCTTCGGTAAAGAATTTTTAATCGAAGAGCCACTTGAAAAACCAGATTGGAAACTAGTTGACGAAACCAAAAAAATAGGAGAATACAATTGTTTTAAAGCCGAACTTCTTATTCAAGTTACAGAAAAGCAAAAAGAAGAGTACAAAAAATTTCTAAAAAAAGAAGAAACCAAACCAGCTTTGTTTAAAATGGAAGAACCCAAAGACAAAGTAATTATTGCATGGTACACTCCTGAAATACCTGTGAGTTTTGGACCAAATAATTATTGGGGTTTACCTGGATTAATTCTAGAAATTAACGAAGAAGATAACATTATTCTTTGCTCTAAAGTGATCTTAAGCAACAAAGAGAAATCAAAAATAAAAGTACCAAATTCAGGTGAAAAAGTGACTCAAATGAAATTTGATGAAATCGAAAAAAAGAAAACAGACAGTATGAAAGATGAAGATGGGGTTATTATTTTCAAAAATTAATCCTATGTTTATCACAGATAAAATCATGAAAAAAACTTCGATTCTTCTCTTCTTTTTATTTTCAATAATTTCCTATGCTCAAAATATCCGTTTTGAAGGTGTAATTCAGGACAGCAGTAAATTACCTCTCGAAATGGCAAATATCATGGCAATGAACCAGACTTCCAAAGCCATGGATGCTTATGCTATTACAAATGACAAAGGGAAATTTGTACTCAATCTAAAGTCAAATACGACTTATTCTGTTAAGTTAAGTTATCTCGGGATGCAAAATAAAGAGATAATAGTTACAACTCAAACAGCAAACATTACCCAAAACATCACGATGGAAAGTGGCGGAATTGAACTTGAAGGCGTTGAGATTGTTCGCGAAATGCCCGTTTCTATAAAAGGGGATACCATAGTTTACAATGCTGATTCTTTTAAAACAGGAACCGAAAGAAAGTTAGAGGATGTTTTGAAAAAATTACCGGGAGTTGAAGTAAATGCTGATGGCGAAGTAGAAGTAGAAGGTAAAAAAGTCACCAAATTAATGGTAGAAGGTAAAGATTTTTTTGATGGAGATACTAAACTTGGTGTTAAAAATATTCCTGCTGATGCTATTGATAAAATTCAAGTATTACGCAACTACAACGAAAATTCTATTCTAAAAGGGGTTGAAAATAATCAGGATAATGTAGCAATGAACATTAAACTAAAAGATGGCAAGAAAAACTTTTGGTTTGGTGATATGACTGCTGGCGGCGGAATTGATGATAAAGGAAAAGCGGAGCGATATATTATAAATCCGAAATTGTTTTATTACAGTCCAAAATACAGCATCAATATTATAAGCAATTTTAATAATATAGGTGAACTGCCATTAACAACTCAAGATTATTTCAAATTCACAGGGGGTTTTAGAAGTATGATGGGAAAAGGTGGTTCTAGTTTTAATGTTTCTTCCAATGATTTGGGAATTTCATTATTACGAAATAACAGAGCTAAAGAAATTGAAACCAAATTTGGCGCAACAAACTTTTCGTATAACCCAACAAAAGCATGGAGTTTGAGCGGATTTGGTATTTTTTCTTCATCAATTACCGATATAGAAACC
Organism: Flavobacterium psychrophilum; assembly: GCA_943325515.2. Taxonomy (GTDB): domain Bacteria; phylum Bacteroidota; class Bacteroidia; order Flavobacteriales; family Flavobacteriaceae; genus Flavobacterium; species Flavobacterium psychrophilum_R. The sequence continues at coordinate 6,013 of CALPPS020000009.1, read as the reverse complement.
AAAACCAAAACCAATTATCTTCAGCCCAATTCATCAGATATTGCTTCAACAGAAAAGCGTCAAGAAGCGTCACATCAAAAGAATAGTTTAGGATTATTTAAATTAAGTTCAAGCTATAAACCAAGTACTAAATTTCAATTTGACTATGATATTCTCGGAAAATTATCCAAACAAGATGAAGTAAATTTGCTGCTAAGAGAAACTATTATAACTACCAATTCAAATTCAGAAAATATTAATACGGCAAAAAAACAAGCACCAAATTCAGTAAATCAGAACTTGAGTTTTTACTACACCGCTTCCGAGAAAAATGTTTTTGCCTTTGAATCTCAACATTTATATCAAGATGAAGATCCATTTTACAATGCCAATTTAGCAACTCAGCCTTTTAATTTTTCGGGTTATGTTACAGGACAAAACAGAAACAATATCAATCAAAACCGTTTTGTAAATACCAATAAGTTGGAAACAAAATTCGATTATTATTATATGATAACGCCAAAAAGCAATATCAATATAACCCTTGGAAATACCAATTCCTGTCAAAGTTTCAATTCCTATATCTATCAAATTTTGGATAATGGAGCAACGAATGATTTAAATGACGATAGCAATACCAATGATGTAAACTATAGGTTTAACGATGCTTTCCTTGGATTGCATTATAAGATTTTATCAGGAAAATTTACTTTCACTCCAGGTCTTAGTGCGCATAACTATTCAATGAATAACCAACAATTAGGTACAGATTATAAATTAAATTTTAGTAGATTTTTACCCGATTTGTTTGTGTTATATCAAATTAAAAAAGCAGAAACTTTGACGTATAATTTCAGTTTCACTAATAATTTTACAGATATTAATAAACTAGCCGAAGGTTATGTATTAAATAGTTATAACAGCTTGTCAAAAGGAAACAGATTATTAGAAAACGCTACCATTCAATCCCATTCATTGCGCTATTTTAAATACAACATGTTCAATTTCGAGAATATTTTTGCCTATGCAACGTATTCAAGAACAGTTGATGCGGTGAAATCACGTTTCCGTTTTGATGGGGTAAATCAAACGTCATCACCTATTAATTCAAATTTTGCAGATGAAAATTTTTCTGCTATGGGAAGTTATGGTAGATCTTTTGCGAGATTTTATAAAGCATCTTTTAGTGCAAATGTTAATTGGTCAAAATTCAATAACCTACAGTTTAATCAACAAACGAATTCTGATATTGCCATTACCAATGAAAGTTTCACACAGAATTACACTATAGAATTTTCTACCAATTTTAAAAAACTACCTAACATCGAATTGGGTTATAATTATATGATTAATGAGTACCAAGGCAATACTTTTTATACAGACAAACCTTTTGTGAAATTAGATTATTTTTTCTTGAAAAGTTTCTCTTTTGTTTCCGAATATGAGTTTTACCATTATTACAATAACGATAGAACTACAGAGAATGAATATGATTTTCTTTCAGCCAGTTTAATTTATCAAAAAACAAAAGATAGTCATTTTGAATACAAAATATCAGGAACTAATTTGCTCAATACAACTTCATTAAATGACGATAGTTTCAACCAGAATATTGTCAGAACATCACAGTACAGAGTCCAACCACGTTATATAATTTTCAGTTTGAAATATAATTTATAAAATAAAAATCCCGCAATAAGCAGGATTTTTTATGAATAGGAGTTCTGGATTTTTATAATCCAAAAGCTGATTTCACATTTTCTACAAAATCTAATTTCTCCCAAGTAAATAATTCTACAGTTACTGTTTTTGGAGCACCATTTGGCAAGGTAAATGTTTTGGTTACCGTTTCAGGAGTTCTTCCCATGTGACCATAAGCTGCGGTTTCGCTATAAATAGGATTTCTTAATTTTAATCTTTGCTCAATAAAGTATGGGCGCATATCAAAAATACTTTCCACTTTTTTGCTGATTTCTCCATCAGTCAAATTCACTTTTGAAGTACCATAAGTTACAACGTTGATAGATGTTGGTTTCGCTACTCCAATCGCATATGAAACTTGAACTAAAACCTCTTCACAAAGTCCAGCAGCAACCAAGTTTTTAGCAATATGTCGTGTAGCATATGCAGCAGAACGGTCTACTTTTGAAGGGTCTTTTCCAGAGAAAGCGCCACCACCATGAGCTCCTTTTCCACCATAAGTATCCACAATAATTTTTCTTCCCGTCAAACCAGTATCTCCATGTGGTCCACCAATAACGAATTTTCCGGTTGGATTAATGTGATAAGTTATGTTATCGTTGAATAAATGAGCGTATTGAGGATATTTCGCTTTAATTCTCGGAATTAAAATAGATACTAAATCGCTTTTGATTTTGGCTAACATTTCAGCTTCGGCTGCAAAATCATCATGCTGTGTCGAAATCACGATAGCATCAATTCGAACTGGTTTGTTATCATCAGAATATTCTAAAGTAACTTGAGATTTTGCATCAGGACGAAGGTATTTAATTTCATTATTTTCTCTTCTTAAATTGGCTAATTCAATTAACAAAGCGTGAGACAAGTCCAAAGCCAATGGCATATAATTTTCTGTTTCATTTGTGGCATAACCAAACATCATTCCTTGGTCACCTGCTCCTTGTTCTTCTTTACTTGCTCTATCAACTCCTTGATTAATATCGGCAGATTGCTCATGAATTGCAGATAAAACACCACACGAATCAGCTTCAAACATATACTCACTTTTGGTGTAACCAATTTTTCTAATTACTTCTCTTGCAATTTGTTGTACATCAAGATATGTGCTTGATTTTACTTCCCCAGCAAGAATTACTTGACCTGTAGTTACCAATGTTTCACAAGCTACTTTTGACTCAGCATCAAACGCTAGAAAATTGTCAATTAATGCATCTGAAATTTGATCAGCTACTTTGTCTGGATGTCCTTCACTAACAGACTCAGACGTAAATAAATAAGCCATAACTATATATTTTAGTTTAAAATTAATGTATTCGACAAAAAGAGGATTGCTTGGAAAGCTAAAGTAGAGTTTCTGCTTTAGCATTTTTTTATTCTGAACTTGTTTCAGAATCTCATAAAAGATTCAAGCTAGAATAGAGGTTGCAATCAGTACAAATTTCTCCTCTTAATTTCAAATGCAAATGTATAAAATCAAATTGAATTGCAAATTATTATCTGTTTTTTTTATAACATCACTCTAGTTTAAAATTAAAATCAAAAAAAACTCTTGCAAATTAAAATTCTATGCCTTTACTTTGCCATGTTCTTAAACATATTGTTTGTTATCACGAAAGCTGGAGGGATTAGACCCGATGAAAGCTTAGCAACCCTTTGACAAAAGAAGGTGCTACATTCTACCGAGTGCTGAACTTGTTCAGTATCCGAACAGATAACCCGAGAATTCTTCTCCCTTTCACGATAACATATAATTAAAAAACAACAACTTTTAAAGTTGATACAATTTATATGTCAAAAATTCAAGAAGCTATAAAACAAAGAATTCTCGTGCTCGATGGAGCCATGGGTACTATGTTACAAAGAAATAATTTTTCCGAAGAAGATTTTCGTGGCGAACGGTTTAAAGATTTCCCTCATCCATTAAAAGGAAATAATGATTTACTTTCCATCACACAGCCCGAAGCCGTAAAACAAGTCCATCGTTTGTATTTTCAAGCGGGTGCCGATATTGTAGAGACCAATACTTTCTCTGGTACGACTATAGGTATGGCCGATTATCATTTAGAGGATTTAGTCTATGAATTAAATTTTGAATCAGCTAAAATTGCTCGCCTAGTTGCAGACGAATTCACTGATAAACCTCGTTTCGTTGCAGGTTCCATTGGACCAACAAACCGAACAGCATCTATGTCACCCGATGTAAATGATCCAGGATTTCGTGCGGTAACTTTTGATGATTTACGAATTGCCTACAAACAACAAGTAGAAGCTTTAATTGATGGAGGTTGTGATGTACTTTTAGTAGAAACAATCTTTGATACTTTAAACGCCAAAGCCGCATTATTCGCTATCGAAGAAGTAAAAGAAGAACGCAATCTTGACATTCCAGTTATGGTTTCAGGAACAATTACCGATGCTTCGGGAAGAACACTTTCTGGGCAAACTGTGGAAGCATTTTTAATTTCAATTCAGCATATTAATTTATTAAGTATAGGGTTCAATTGTGCTCTTGGAGCTGACCAATTAAAGCCCTACTTGAAAAGGTTGGCCATGAACACCCAACTCAATATTTCCGCACATCCAAATGCTGGGTTACCTAATGCTTTTGGGCAATATGACCAAACACCACTTGAAATGCAAGCGTTAATTAAAGAATATTTACAAGATAATTTAGTGAATATTATCGGTGGTTGCTGTGGGACAACACCCGAACATATCAAAGCAATTGCTGATGTAGCGAAAGAGTTTAAACCAAGGAAAGTTTAAGGGTTGATAGTTGATAGTTATTGGTTGATAGATTGAAATCAAACAAATATCAACCAACAACCAAAAACAAAAAAGATGGAATATATAAAATTAGATGTTTGGGTTGAAACTAGGAAACTAGCTAATTTGATTTATGATGCAACTAAAGCTTTTCCCAAAGAAGAAATTTTTGGTTTGGTGAATCAAATGAGAAGATGTGCCGTTTCCGTTCCGTCTAATATAGCAGAAGGTTGTGGTCGTCAAACAGCCAAAGACACGATTAATTTTTTGCATATTTCAAGAGGCTCTTTATATGAGTTAGAAACACAATGTTATTTAGCATTGGATCAAAAATATATTGATGAAAATAATTTTACTGTTATTTTTAATCAAATTCAAACAAGTAAGAAATTGTTAAATGGATTTATCAATTATTACAAAAAAATATAATTATGGGTATTGATATTACCAACAACCAACAACCAATAACCAACAACTATTTAAAGTTGTCAGGACTCGAACCTTTAGTTGTAACTCCTGAAACTAATTTTATTAACGTAGGTGAACGAACGAACGTTACCGGTTCACGAAAATTCCTTCGCTTAATAAAAGAAGAACAATATGACGAAGCACTTTCTGTCGCTCGTGATCAAGTAGAAGGTGGCGCACAAATCATCGATGTCAATATGGATGAAGGAATGTTGGATGGCGTGTATGCCATGACAAGATTCTTAAACTTAATTGCCGCTGAACCAGATATTGCTCGTGTTCCAGTGATGATTGACAGTTCCAAATGGGAAATCATCGAAGCGGGATTGAAAGTAGTACAAGGAAAAGGTATAGTTAATTCTATTTCATTGAAAGAAGGTGAAGCTGCATTTATTCATCACGCTAAGTTGATTAAAAGATACGGTGCAGCGGTAATTGTCATGGCTTTTGATGAAAAAGGTCAAGCCGATAATTACGAACGTCGAATAGAAATCTGTAAAAGAAGTTATGAGATTTTGGTAAATGAAGTTTATTTTCCAGCAGAAGATATCATTTTCGACCCGAATATTTTCCCCGTTGCAACGGGAATGGAAGAACATAAATTAAACGCTTTAGATTTTTTCCGAGCTACTAAATGGATACGCGAAAATTTGCCTTTTGCAGGCGTTTCTGGTGGCGTTAGTAATGTTTCGTTTTCATTTCGTGGAAATGATAAAGTGCGAGAAGCTATGCATTCTGCTTTTCTTTATCACGCTATTAAAAACGGGATGACTATGGGGATCGTAAATCCAGAAATGTTGGAGATTTATGATGAAATCGACAAAACTTTATTAGAACACGTTGAAGATGTTCTTTTAAACAGAAGAGAAGATGCTACCGAACGATTATTGGATTTGGCCGAAAGTTTCAAAGGCGATTTTAAAGCGAATGAAAAAGAAATTGCTGCTTGGCGAAATGATTCGGTTCAAGAACGGTTAACACATTCGCTAGTTAAAGGAATTGACGAATTTATAGAAATAGATGTAGAAGAAGCAAGGTTAAATTCTGAAAAAGCCATTGATGTTATCGAAATCAATTTGATGGCAGGAATGAATATTGT
>CALPPS020000008.1 GCA_943325515.2 Flavobacterium psychrophilum | reverse complement strand
CATCCGAAACAAAACCCGCTTTGAGTTGGGAAATATGAACCAAGCCGCTTTCTTTGATACCAATATCTACAAAGCAACCGAATGCAGTAATGTTATTGACAATTCCGGGTAAAATCATTCCGGTTCGAATATCTTTAATTGTTTTTACATTTGGATCGAACTCAAAAACCTTTGTTGCTTTTCTTGGATCGAGCCCTGGTTTTAGTAATTCTTTAAGAATGTCTTTTATTCCTATAATTCCTATAGTTTCATTTGTGTAATTTTCTGGGGTTATTAAAGCTATTTTTTCTTTATTAGCTATCAATTCGTTAACCGAAATCTTTAAATCTTTCGCCATTTTTTCCACCATCGAATACGCTTCGGGATGCACCGACGAATTGTCTAATGGATTTTTTCCGTCTTTAATTCTAATAAAAGCTGCGGCTTGTTGATAAGCTTTGTCACCCAATCGAGGCACTTTTTTTAATTGCTTTCTATCTTCAAAAGAACCATTTTTTTGACGATAAGCCACAATATTTTCAGCCATCTTCTCTCCTATTCCAGAAACATAACTCAATAATGATTTACTAGCCGTGTTAATATTTATTCCAACCGAATTCACACAGCGAACAACAACTGTGTCCAACTCTTCTTTCAGTTTCACTTGGTCAACATCATGCTGGTATTGTCCAACACCTATAGATTTTGCGTCAATTTTTACCAATTCTGCCAATGGATCGGAAAGTCTTCTGCCTATAGAAACCGAACCACGAACGGTTACATCATAATTTGGAAATTCTTCTCGAGCCATTTTACTTGCCGAATATATTGAGGCACCAGCTTCTGAAACTACAAAAACCTGAACTGGTTTGTCAAAAGTAATTTTCTTTATAAAAAATTCGGTTTCGCGACTTGCCGTTCCGTTTCCAATAGAAATGGCTTGAATATTGTAGGCATTTACCATTGATTTAATTTTTTTCATAGCCATAGTAGTTTCATTCTGCGGCTGATGCGGATAAATCGTTTCGTTATATAATAAATCACCTTTTTCGTCTAAACAAACCACTTTACAACCGCTTCTAAATCCGGGATCAATGGCTAAAATTCTCTTTTCACCTAAAGGCGGTGCTAATAAAAGTTGACCTAAATTCCCAGCAAAAACTTCTATGGCTTTAGCGTCTGCTTTAGTTTTAGCTTCTTGCAAGGTTTCGTTTGAAATAGCTGGTTCTAATAATCTTTTGTAACTATCTTTTATGGCTAATTCGAGATGTGTTGTTGTTTCGTTATTAGCTTTTATTATTTCATTTTCTATAAAATCAACAGCTTCTTCTTTTTCAATTTCAATATTGAGTTTCACAAATCCTTCTGCTTCGGCACGAAGCATGGCTAACAAGCGATGTGACGGAGCTTTTGAAATTGGTTCTGCCCATTCGAAGTATTGTGAAAATTTTTGAGCAGCTTCTTCGTTTTCTTTTTTCTTGACCACTTTAGTTTCCACAATCGCTTTGCGTTGAAACATTCGACGAAGATTTTTTCGAATATAAATATTTTCGTTAATCCATTCGGCAATAATATCTCTTGCGCCTTGTAATGCTTCGTCTTCGTTTTTTACTTTGTCATTTATATAATTTGTCGAAATAAAATCGATGTCGTCTTTTCTTTGTGCAAAAATTATTTTTGCCAAAGGTTCTAATCCGTTTTCACGAGCTATATCTGCTTTGGTTTTCTTCTTCTTTTTATAGGGTAAATACAAATCCTCTATCTCTTGTAAATCAAAACTATTTTCAATTTTTGATTTTAATTCAGGTGAAAGTTCTCCTTGCTCTTGAATGGTTTTGAGAATGCTTTCTTTTCGTTTTACAATTTCATCGAATTGTTTAGAAAGCTTAGTAATTTGTTCAATAACTACTTCGTCTAAATTTCCTGTTTGGTCTTTTCTATATCTTGAAATAAAAGGAATGGTGCAATCTTCTGCTAATAATTTTAAGGTAGCGCTAATACTTTTTGGTGAAGCCTTTGTTTGGTTTTCTATAAATTGTAATTGGTTCATTTTTTAGTAATCCTTAATCCTGTACGATAAAATCTTTTGGGTCTTCTTTATTAAATTCGGGTTGAATATTGATGTGGTTGATATGGAATTGCTCAAACAAAACGATTTCAATTTTTTCTAACAACAAATTAAATTCACTCATTTTTATATCTCTTGAACAATCAAGGTGGGCTTCCAAGTGTAATTCTTCATCATTTAAATGCCAAATATGGATGTGATGCAATTTATTTACTCCTGATATTTTATGAACTTCACGAACAATTTCTTTAATATCTATGTAATCTGGTGTAAAAAGCATGAGCATTTTGGTAGCTGATTTTATCAAATCATAACTTACGTAAATTAAATACAACGCAATTAATAAAGTCATTAAGCTATCAACCCAAAACCAACCATAAAATTTCATCAACAATCCGCCAACTAAAACCGCAACGGAAGCCATCATATCGGTTAATAAATGTAAATAAGCTGACTTCATGTTAAGATTATGTTCCGAATCTTTTTTGAGTAATAAAACCGAACCACCGTTTACTATGATTCCCAAAATTGCGAGCCAAATAACTAAACCGGACTTAATTGGTTCTGGATGAAATATTCTTGTAGAAGCTTCGTAAATTAAAAATAAAGCAACTAAAATTAATGTTATAGCATTGATAAAAGCGGCTATGAGTTCGGCACGTTTGTAACCAAACGTATTGTTTATCGAGGCCTTTCTTCGGGATAATTTGTGTGCTATTAAACTAAAAACCAAAGAAAGTACATCTGAAAAATTGTGAAGCGCATCCGAAATTAAGGCTAAACTTCCTGAAATGATTCCGCCTACAATTTGAGCAATCGTAATCAGTAAATTTAAAAGAATAGAAAGGATTAGATTTTTACCTTTCACTTCATTTTTATGAATGTGGATTCCGCTCATATTATTTACAAGCTATTTTATCTACTCTAGTGGCATGTCTTCCTCCTTCAAAAGAAGTGTTTAGGAAAGTATCTACCATATCAACAGATTGTTGAATAGAAGTAAAACGAGCTGGAATACTTATAATATTAGCATCATTATGAAGGCGCGCTAATACTGCAATTTCTTTATTCCAACATAATGCGGAACGAATACCTTGATGTTTATTTACCGTCATATTAATTCCATTTCCTGAACCACAAATCACAATACCAAAATCAGCTTTTTTGGTTTCAACATCAATTGCTACAGCATGAGCAAAATCTGGGTAATCAACACTATCAAAAGTATCTGTTCCGTGATTTAAAATTTGATATCCTTTAAGTTCTAAAAATGCGACTATTGCTTTTTTATATTCAGGTCCTGCATGATCGTTTCCAATAGAGATTTTCATTATGCTTTTTTTGTAGTTACATTTACAAATTTAAGAAAACTATCAGTTAAAATTCTACTTTATTATAACTACTTGGTTTTAAATAATTAAGATTTTTTTCAAACTGATTAATTTCCAAAACATATTAAAAATTGTTATATTTTATTTAATATAAATGTTAAAATTTTAAAGTGTTAATAGTTATTTGCAATTCGTTGATAATCAGTTAACCTTAAATTAACATCAATTGTTAACAACTTTAGATATAAAGTTAGAACTTTTTTTATGTCTTAACAGAAATTTTTGTAATCAAAAATAGAAATGAGAAAATCAAATTTAATTTCTATTTTTTTTAACAAAATTTTCAGCATAAAAAAGATGTTTTTTAACAAAAAGCAATTACAAAACTTATTAAAAATTTATGTTTATTTTATATATTAACAACTGTTGATAAAATTAAAAAATACACTTATTTTTATAGGTTTTAAACTTATATATAATTGTTAATTTATCTGTATAAGTTTATATAACTTTTAAAATATGATTTTTAATAAAAAGTTATTACAACTATTAACACACTATAATAACCATCATAAATTAAAATTTAATTTAATCTTTTTTTTAATGATTTTAATTATTGTTGAAAACTCTAATTTTTATAAAAATAATAAATGTTATTTTTTCGATAAATATTAGTACTTGATACATTAATCTTAATACTATTTTGTAATTTTCAACAATAATAGTAAAGATACAATGAGTAAGAAACTAAAAAAATTTGGAAAAAATGAAAAAACCTTTTCCGAAAAGATATTTAAAATACTTTCAAAAAACGCCAATAAACCCTTTAATTTTAAGCAAATTGCTGCTATTTTAGAATTAGATGATACTAAAAGTAGAAACGAAATTATAAAAGATTTAAAAATATTAGCATCTCAAAAACTGATTATTGAATCAGAACCTGGCAAGTATTTAGTTAAAGCTTCCAGTCAACAATATTACGAAGGAGTAGTTGATATGACTTCAAGAAAAACAGGATATTTTATTTGTGATGAATTAGAACATGATGTATTCATCCCTTTTATAAATTTAAATCATGCATTGGATAACGATAAAGTAAAAGCCTATGTTTATGATAGAAGAAGTTCCAGAAAACCTGAAGCTGAAGTTATAGAAATTATCGAAAGACATAAAACAGAATTTGTTGGAGTGATAGATATTCAAAAGAATTTTGGATTTGTTACTACAGCAAACGCTAAAATGTATACAGATATCTTTATACCAAAAAATAAACTTAATAATGCTGAACATGGTGATGTGGTTTTAGTAAAACTAGAAGATTGGCCAGTTAAAGCTGATTCTCCTTTTGGTTCAGTGATAAAAGTACTTGGAAAACCTGGAGAACACAATACAGAAATACACGCCATTTTAGCTGAATATGGTTTACCTTATGATTTTCCGATAGAAGTAGATTCGTATGCAAATAAAATAGATACTTCTATAACACAAGATGAAATTACTAAACGACGAGACATGCGAAAAGTACTCACGTTTACTATTGATCCAAAAGATGCTAAAGATTTTGATGATGCACTTTCTTTTCAAGTTTTAGATAACGGAAATTATGAAGTTGGTGTTCATATTGCCGATGTTTCTCATTATTTAAAAGAAGGAACTATACTAGATGATGAAGCATATAAAAGAGCCACTTCGGTTTATTTAGTGGATAGAGTGGTTCCAATGTTACCCGAAGTATTATCTAATTTTGCTTGTTCGCTACGTCCACATGAAGAAAAATATACATTTTCCGCTATTTTTCAATTAAATGCTAAAGCAGAAGTTTTAGATTCTTGGTTTGGAAGAACAGTAATTTATTCTGATCAACGTTTTTCATATGAAGAAGCTCAAAGTATTATAGAGACCAAATCAGATGTAATTCCAGCAGAAATATCTTTAACAGGAAAAGAATATAAAGTTGCAGCTGAAATAGTTGCAGCTACTTTAAAACAAGATGAATTAGCTAAAATTCTCCGAAGAAAAAGAATGGCTGAAGGCGCCATTTCTTTTGATAAAGTGGAAGTAAAATTTAATTTAGATGAAAATGCCGAACCAGTTGGTGTCTTCTTTAAAATATCAAAAGATGCCAATCATTTAATTGAAGAATTTATGTTGTTAGCCAATAGAAAAGTTGCCGAATTTATTGGGAAACAAAAGAAAACCTTTATTTATAGAATTCACGATGAACCAAATGAAGACAAGTTAATAAATCTGCAAACAGTAATTTCTAAGTTTGGTTATGCGATAAATATGAAATCCAAACAAGATATTTCTAAATCGTTAAATAAATTACTAAATGATGTTAATGGAAAAAAAGAACAAAATTTAGTCGATACTTTAACTATTCGAAGCATGAGCAAAGCTAAATATTCAACCGAAAATATTGGTCATTATGGTCTAGCATTTGATTTTTACAGTCATTTTACCTCACCAATTCGTCGTTATCCTGATGTGATGGTGCATCGATTGTTGCAATTTTATTTAGATGGGGGGAAATCAGCTGACGCTGATATTTTTGAAGAAAAATGTGGACATTCCAGTGATATGGAAGGTTTAGCTGCTCAAGCTGAAAGAGATTCGGTAAAATACATGCAAGTAAAATACATGCAAGATCATAAAGATCAAGAGTTTCTCGGAGTTATTTCTGGTGTAACTGAATGGGGAATTTATGTAGAAATTATTGAAAATAAATGTGAAGGAATGGTTCGCATTCGTGAAATAAAAGAAGATTATTATACTTTTGACGAAAAGCAATATGCCTTGGTAGGTCAGGCAACACAAAGTATTTTGCAACTTGGAGATGAAGTTTTTGTTAAAGTTAAAAATGCCGATTTAATAAAGAAACAATTGGACTTCCATTTTATTAGAAGAAATGTTTGATATTAAGAGGAGCATGTCCAGTGGACATTCGGCATTTAGTTTATAATAGTAAGTATGATAAAATGAAAAAAATAATTTATAGTTTCTTAGTATTCAGTTCGATAGCTTTCGGACAAAACGAAAAAAATGTAGGTGATTTTAATAAAGTCACTTCCTTTGACCAAATAGACGTTTTCTTAATTAAGAGCGATGAAAACAAAGTTATTATTGACGGAAAAGATGCAAACGAAGTAGAATTAGTCAATAAAAATGGCGAATTAAAAATTAGAATGCCATTGACTAAAATAATGTCTGGAAATAATATTTCGGTTACGGTTTATTTTAAAAAAATTAATGCTGTTGAAGCAAATGAAGGCACCAGATTAGCTTGTAGAGACACAATTAAAGCAACATTTTTTGATATTATAGCTAAAGAAGGTTCTGAAATAAAACTACAGCTTGATGTAGAAAAATTAAAAAGTAAAGTTTCAGATGGTTCAACAGTAACTTTGGAAGGAAAAGCATCAACTCAGGATGTTTTAGTGAATTCAGGAGGAATTTATGAGGCAGAAAAATTAGTATCCAGTCAAACAATTATTACAGCAAATGCTGGCGGACAAGCCAATGTATTTGCAACAAATTTAGTCGAGGCAAAAGTACGCGCTGGAGGAAAAATCACCATTTATGGTAAACCAAAACAAATCAATCAAAAAGTAATTGCTGGCGGAACTATAGAACAAGCAAAGTAATTTTATTTTAAAATATAGATTTTAAATTCTAAATTGCAGTGTCAAAATTGTAACAATGATAGTAGTTAAAGATATTTTATCAGCCATCCCACTTGGTTTCTTTCTAAGTTTTATGATAGGACCTGTATTTTTTGTATTGCTTGAAACCAGTGTTATAAAAGGATTTAGAGCGGCTATTATTTTTGATTTAGGAGTTGTTTTAGCAGATATTATTTTCATCATAATTGCGTTTTTTAGTAGTTATCGATTAATACAAACTATTAAAGACGATCCTGCTTTATTTATTTTTGGAGGATTAGTAATGTTAACTTATGGAATAATATCTTTTACTAAAAACAGAAAAGAATCTAAAAAAAGTATTGATGAAATAGACCCAAAGGAATTAGCTAAAACCAACTATTTATCCTTATTTTTTAAAGGTTTTTTCTTAAATTTTATAAATATTGGTGTCCTTGGATTTTGGTTAGCAGTTCTAATTACTATCGGGCCTAGACTAGAGTTAAAAGCCTCAAGAATGATTACTTTTTTTTCTACTTTGATAGTTAGTTATTTTATAACAGATGTTTTTAAAATATTATTGGCCAAACAATTAAGAAATAAACTAAATCCTAGAAATATTCTTTTAATCAAAAAAATTATCAGTATTATTTTGATTATTTGCGGTGTTTTTTTACTGTCACAAGCCTGGTTTCCTAAAGAGCAAAAAATTGTAAACTCTGCTTTTGAAAAGTTAGAGAAAAAGAAATAAATTTTTATGAAAAAAGAGTTATTAAAAATAGTAACTCTTTTGAGGCATCGTCCGGGTTCGAATATAATTTTAATCAATTTTTTAAAAATTAAACTAAAAAAAGAGCTACTATTTCTAGTAACTCTTTTGAGGCATCGCCCGGATTCGAACCGGGGTAGACGGTTTTGCAGACCGGTGCCTAGCCGCTCGGCCACAACGCCAGATAGACGGCAAATATATAAAACAATTGATAATTATCAATTGATAATTGATAATTTTTAGAATTCCTAATTCCTAATTTTGAAATCGTATTTCTTTTAACTACGGTATTCTTCTAGTTCAATAGTAACTGCTTCAACATCACCACCAATAGGAGGATTCAGTTTTGAAACGGCCAAAAGTATTCTAGACACAGCAGGAATTTCTCCAAAAATCCTAGCCACAATTCGATGACCAACATGTTCTAATAACTTGGAACGAATAGCCATTTCTTCTACTACAATCTTGTTGAGTAATACATAATCAACAGTATCTTTTAAATCATCAGTAATTGAAGATTTTCTTAAATCGGTTTTAATCTCCAAATCCACACGGTAATCGGAACCGATTAATGCTTCTTCTTTTAAGCATCCATGAAAAGAAAAAGTTCTAATATTCTGTAGTTTTATTGTTCCCATTTTTTAAGTTTCGGGTTTCGATTTTTAAGTTTCGGGTTGTTTGGTTTTTTATAAACTTGTAACTCGCAACTTGTAACTCGTAACGTTTTTAATATCTTTGCTAAAACTACAAAAATAATGTCAACAGAAGAGAAGTCACTTAATTTCATTGAACAAATCATAGAAGAAGATTTAAAAAACGGTTTGTCCAATGATAAACTACGTTTTCGTTTTCCTCCTGAACCTAACGGTTATTTACACGTTGGTCATGCAAGTGCAATTTGTTTAAATTTCGGATTAGGAATTGATTATCAAGCGCCGGTAAACTTGCGTTTTGACGATACCAATCCTACAAAAGAAGAACAAGAATATGTTGACGCTATCAAGGGAGACATCGAATGGTTAGGTTTTCAATGGAGTAGTGAATGTTACGCATCTGACTATTTTCAACAATTATACGATTGGGCTGTTGAATTTATTAAAAAAGGAAAAGCTTATGTTGACAGCCAATCTTCTTCGGCAATGGCAATTCAAAAAGGAACACCAACCACTACTGGAACCAACTCGCCTTACAGAGATCGTTCTGTTGAAGAGAATTTAGACTTATTTACACGAATGAAAAACGGGGAATTTCCGAACGGATCACATATTCTTCGCGCTAAAATAGATATGTCACACAATAATATGTTGATGCGTGATCCAATTATGTACCGAATTCTGCATGAACATCATCACAGGACAGCAAATGATTGGTGTATTTATCCAATGTATGATTGGGCTCATGGTGAAAGTGATTATTTGGAACAAATTTCACACTCGTTTTGTACACTCGAATTCCAGCCTCACCGTGAATTATACGATTGGTTTTTAGACCAAGTTTATAATGAGAATAAAGTTCGTCCAAAACAACGAGAATTTGCCCGAAGAAATCTTTCGCATACAGTTGTTTCAAAAAGAAAACTACTTCAATTAGTAGAAGATAATCATGTTACTGGTTGGGACGATCCAAGAATGAGCACCATTTCTGGAATGCGTAGACGCGGTTATCCGCCAATGGCGATAAGAAATTTTGCTGCTACTATCGGAATTGCAAAACGCACTAATCTTATTGATGTTTCGCTTTTAGAGTTTTGCGTTCGTGAAGAATTGAATAAATCAACTCACCGTGTGATGGCGGTTTTAAATCCAGTGAAATTGGTTATTACTAATTACACCGATGGAAAAGAAGAATGGTTAGAAGCCGAAAACAACCCAGAGGAAGAAATAATGACCTATAGAAAATTACCTTTTTCTAAAGAATTATATATAGAAAGAGAAGATTTTCAAGAAGAAGCTAATAAGAAATTTTTCCGTTTGACGATAGGAACAGAAGTTCGTTTAAAAAACGCCTATATTATAAAAGGAGAAAGCGTAATCAAAGATTCTAATGGAAATATCATAGAAATTCACTGTACTTATGACGTCGATTCAAGAAGCGGAAGCGGAACAGAAGCAAGTCAAAGAAAAGTAAAAGGAACTATTCATTGGGTTTCTATTACACATGCTATTCCTGCAGAAGTTCGTATTTATGACCGATTATTTACTCATGAAAATCCGGATGGCGATAAAGAGGTTGATTTCAAAGAATACATTAATCCAAATTCCTTGGAAGTGATTACAGGTTATGTTGAATCAAGTTTACAATCGGCTAAAAATTTAGACCAATTCCAATTCCAAAGATTAGGTTATTTTTGTGTAGATAAAGATTCTTCTGAAGAGCAATTAGTTTTTAATAAAACAGTTGGTTTACGAGACACTTGGGCAAAAGCGGAAAGTAAAGAATAAACCAATAATAGATTTTATATATACAAAGCCCCTTTTTAAAGGGGCTTTGTATATTATTAGATTTAGTTATTATAATATAAAAAACAATTAGAGATAGCTATTAAAAACCACCTTAATAAATCGATTGTATTACATTTTTAAAGCCTTAAAGCACTATTTTATTATTTGGCTAGTTAATGGCTTTTATTTCGCTTTAAAATTAGTTTGGCCGTAATTTAGTTTTAAATAGATTTTTTTGTAACTTTAATGTACTAAATCTAGAAAACATGATAAGTAAGAATAGCGGTAGTGCAATTGCGCTTTTAGCAGGGGCAACATTAGGATTAGTAATAGGGATTTTGTTTGCGCCTGATAAAGGATCGAAAACAAGAGAAAAAATGAAAGATGGGTTTGATGATTTGAAAGATGAAGCAAAATCAAAATGGAATTCCCTAGAAACAGAAACTAAAGAAAAGTTTTCAAAAACAAAAGATGATTTAAAAGAAACACTTGAAAATTTACTTTCTGATTCAAGTTACAAAGCGGAAGAAGCAATTACTTTTTTGGAAGAGAAATTAGCCGAACTTAAAAAACAAAACGCAAAACTTCAGAAATAATGGCTTTTGAAGAATTAAAACAAAATGCAGAAGGTATTCAAGAAAATACCAAAGCGTATATAGAAACTAGTTTAGCTTACTATAAACTTTGGGGTTTTAAAGTGGCCATGAAGTCAACAACATTGGCTCTAAAGTTTTTTTTAATTTCAATTTGCCTGATGATTTTTTTACTTTTTATTTCTATTGCGGGATCATTAGCGCTTGGTCAACTTTTTGGTAGCTATCCAATAGGTTTTTTATGTGTAGCAGGGATTTATTTTGTATTAGCTTTATTGTTATTTTTAATCAAAGATAAAATAGTTGAAAGACCAATATTAGAAATATTTTCAGAAATATTTTTTAACGACTAATCATGGAAACAAAAAAATATTCATCCTACGCTGAAATAGATTTAGACTTAAAAATTATTCAAATTGAAAGGGAGATTTATTATAAAAAAATACTCAAAAGTATTGATGACACAAAGGAAATCATACTCCCTTCTAAAACAATAACTTTAGTTCGCAATCTGTATGAAAAAGTATTTTCAGGAACTTATGGAACGATTATAAAAACAATAATTTCTATTATAGTTAACGGGTATTTAAATAGAAAAAGAGGCAATTAAGCCTCTTCTTTATTTTACACAAATGTCAATTTTGGTTTTTTAACAGGTTTAAATTTGTCTGTTAGATTATAATCAAAAAAGATTCTAAAGAAACTTTAGAACTATAAATAGTCTAAGTTGTTTTTTATAAAGTTACTATTGCTTTTTCAAGTCTTTTAATTGCTTCTTCTTTTCCAATCAATTCAACTATATCAAAAAGATGGGGACCTTTTAAGGCGCCAACTAAACTCAAACGAAACGGTTGCATTACTTTTCCCATTCCGATTTCGTTTTGCATCATCCAGTCTTTGACATCGGTTTCAATGTTTACGGATGTAAAATCCTCAATATTCTCTAATACAGCAATCAATTGTTCCATTAATTCTGGAGTAGCTGAATTCCAGTTTTTGGCCACTTTTTCATCATAAGATGTTGGTGCTTCAAAGAAATAATCTGATAATTCCCAAAAATCAGAAACGAAGTTGGCTCGTTCTTTTATTAAGGAAACTATTTTAGTCATTAAAGTTTTGTTTGTCATTTCTACGAAGGAGAAATCTTTTTTAACCAAATCTGCTACAAATAAATCGGATAGTTTTTCGTCACTTTGCTTTTGCAAATAGTGATGATTGAACCATTTGTTTTTTTCAGGATCAAATTTTGCTCCTGCTTTGTGAACTCGGTTTAAATCAAATTTTTCAACTAATTCTTCCAGAGAAAATAACTCTTGCTCTGTACCGTCATTCCAGCCTAATAAAGCAAGGAAGTTAATTACAGCTTCAGGAAAAAATCCATTTTCTCTGTAACCAGAAGAAATACCTTCTTCACTTTTCCATTCCAACGGAAACACAGGAAAACCTAATTTATCGCCGTCCCGTTTTGATAATTTTCCGTTGCCAACAGGCTTCAGAATTAATGGTAAATGAGCAAATTCCGGCGCTTCCCAACCAAAGGCTTTGTATAATAAACTATGTAAAGGCATTGATGGCAACCATTCTTCACCACGAATAACATGGGACGTTTCCATTAAATGGTCATCCACAACATTCGCTAAATGATACGTTGGCATTCCGTCAGATTTGAATAAAACTTTATCGTCTAGCAAATTGGTTTCAAAGCTAATATCTCCACGAATGATGTCATGCAAATGCAAAGTTTCATTCACTGGAGCTTTAAAACGAATCACATAAGCTTCGCCAGTTGCAATTCTTTTCTCAGTTTCTTCGGTTGAAATCACTAAAGAAGTATCCAACTTTTCACGATTATGCCAGTTGTAAATAAATGTTTTTCCCTGTTCTTCATGTTGCTTTCTATGAAAATCTAACGTTTCTGTAGTATCAAAAGCGTAATAAGCCCAACCCGATTTTAGTAATTGGTCAGCATATTGTTTGTACAACTCTTTTCTTTCGGATTGACGGTAAGGACCAAATTTTTCGTTTTTCCCAACAGTTTCGCTTGGCGCTATTCCCAACCAATCTAATGCATCAAAAATGTATTGCTCCGCTCCAGGAACAAAACGATTTTGGTCGGTATCCTCTATTCTGAGATAGAAAACACCCTTATGTTTTTTGGCAAATAAATAATTGAATAAGGCAGTTCTAACACCTCCAATGTGTAATGGTCCAGTTGGACTTGGAGCAAAACGAACTCTAACAGGTCTTGACATTTTGTTGAAATTTTGGCAAAGATAATCAGAAGCAAGAAGCAAGAAGCAAGAAGCAAGAAGTTTTTAATGAGATATAAAATCGAGAATTTTCTTTGGCAAATTTTTAACGCTTTGGTATTCGGTAAAAATTGTACATTTATCGGTTATAAAAAGAAATTATAAAAATTGGATAATTCAAAGATTATATATCAAAAGTTAGAAGGCTTTATTAATAAGTATTATACTAATCAATTGCTAAAAGGAATTATTTTCTTTATTGGAATAGGATTGCTGTATTTCATAGTTACTTTGTTTATAGAATACTTCCTTTGGCTTAAACCAGCAGCAAGAACCGTATTGTTTTCCTCTTTTGTTCTAGTTGAACTCTTTTTGTTTTTTAGATTTATTTGTTTTCCGTTATTCAAATTATCCAAACTTCAAAAAGGAATTGATTATGAGGAGGCATCAGTTATTATTGGAAATCATTTCGGGGAAATAGAAGATAAGCTGACTAATTTTTTACAGCTTTCTTATGACAGAAACAAATCGGAGTTGTTAGCGGCATCAATTGATCAAAAAGCAAACACGTTGCAACCAATTCCGTTTGGAAACGCCATAAACTTTGGAAACAATAAGAAATATTTGCCTTTGGCGATTATTCCAATTTTGTTTTTTTTGTTCTTTTATATTTCCGGAAACAGCAATCTGATTTCACAAAGTTTGAACCGTGTGATGCATTTCAAACAACAATTTTTGCCACCGGCGCCATTTGAGTTTGAAGTTTTAAATACCAATTTGCAGACTGAACAAAACAAGGATTTTCTTTTAAAAGTAAAAACAAATGGCAAAGTTGTTCCTGAAAACGCCATCATTTTTATTGATGATGAAAGTTATTTTATGGAAAGTAATAAAGCAGGTGAGTTTGAATTTGTGATTCCAAAACCTTCTGAAGATTTAGAGTTTCATATAGAAGCTAATGACGTCTCGTCACATGATTATGAATTAAAAGTTGTTACAGTTCCATCTATTGCTAATTTTGAAATGGTGTTGAATTTCCCCAATTACCTGAATAAAAAATCAGAAGTTATCAAAGGAACCGGAAATGCGATTATTCCGGAAGGAACTCAGGTAACTTGGAGAATGAATACGCTCGCTACTCAAAAGGTAGATTGGGTAAATGAAAATGCCCGTTATACCTTTGCAAAAAATGACAATACATTTACATTGTCTAAAAGCATTCTACAGAATCTAGATTATCAAATCCGTACATCGAATAATAAGGTTCAGAATTATGAGAAATTAAATTATCAGATTTCTGTAATTAAAGACCAATATCCAACCATTAATGTGAATAATGCGCCGGATAGCTTAAAGGTCAATAAGAACTTTGTTTTAGGGCAAATTTCGGACGATTACGGCTTGTCCAAGCTTCAAATTATTTACTACCCAAAAGATAAGCCGAACACGGTAAAAAAAGCATTTATTCCGGTTAAGAGAGATGTTTACGATCAGTTTGTGTTTTCTTTCCCAAGCAATCTACCTGTAGAAGAAGGTGTTTCGTATGAATATTATTTTGAGATTTTTGATAACGATGCTATTCATAATTTCAAAAGCACTAAATCGTCTGTTTTTAGCAATAGAATTTCTACTGAAACCGAGACACAAGATGAAATGATGCAGCAGCAAAATGAGAACATCAACTCTTTATCTAAATCATTAAAAGCCCAAGATAAACAGCTTTCCGAAATGGAAAAATTACAAAAAATGGCCAAAGAGAAAGACAATCTAGACTATAAAGAACAACAGAAAGTAAATGATTTTATCCAACGTCAAAAGCAACAAGATGAAAAGATGAAAGATTTTTCAGAAAAGATGAAAAATAATTTAGAGCAATTCAAAGCAGAAAAGAAAGATGAGAAAAAAGAATTACTTCAAGAACGGTTGGAGAAAACAAAAGAAGATATAGAAAAAAATAAAAAACTTTTAGACGAGCTTCAAAAGCTGAATGAGAAAATCAGTAAAGAAGAATTGTTTGAAAAAATGGAGAAGTTTCAACAAGCTAGTAAAAATCAAACTAAAAGCTTGGAGCAATTAGTTGAATTAACTAAACGTTATTATGTGGAGAAAAAAGCAGAACAAATTGCAAATAAACTTGACAAATTAGCCGACAAACAAGATAAATTAGCTGACAAAACAGAGGAAAACAAGACGGATAAGCAAGATGATATTAACAAAGAATTTGACAAGATTCAGGAAGAAATCAATGATTTAGAAAAAGAAAATAAAGAATTAAAAGCTCCAATGGATTTGCCAAGCACAGAGGAAAAAGAAAAGAGCATAGATGAAGATTTAAATAATGCAAAAGACCAATTACAAAAACAACAAAAAGAAAAGGCAAAACAAAAACAAAAAAGTGCTTCAAAAAAAATGAAGCAAATGAGCCAACAAATGCAAGAGCAAATGCAGTCAGGCGAAAAGGATCAAATGGAAGAAGATGTTGCTATGTTGCGTCAAATTTTGGACAATCTTCTGGCCTATTCTTTTTCCCAAGAAGATGTAATGAAGAAGTTTAAAAACTTAAACAGGGGCGCCCCATCATTTAATAAAAACTTAAAAATCCAACAGGACTTAAAACAACAGTTTAAACATGTTGATGATAGTTTATTCGCTATGTCTTTACGCAATCCAAAAATAGCAGAGAACATCACAACAGAAATCGGAAACGTTCAGTATAACGTAGATAAAGCAATTGAAACTTTAGCAGAAGCTAATATTCCGAAAGGAAATTCACACCAGCAATATGCGGTCTCCTCATCTAATAAATTAGCCGACATGCTAAGCGACATTCTCAACAGCATGCAAATGGACATGCAGATGCAAGGTCAAGGAAAGCCTAAACCTGGAAAAGGACAGGGCGCAGGAATGCAGTTACCAGACATTATCAAAAAGCAAGAAGGCTTGGGTGAAAAGATGAAGAAAGGGATGAAGAAAGGCGACAAATCTGGAGAAGGTAAAGACGGAAAAGATGGAGAATCTGAAGACGGAACCGAAGGGAAAAAAGAGGGTAAAGATGGAAAAGAAGGTAACGGTAAAAACGCCCAGAACGGCAAAAATGGTCAAGGTGACCATAATGGAAATTCGCAAGGCAATAAAAATGGTGAAAACGGTCAAGATGGTGAAGGAGATGCAAAAGCCATTATGGAAATTTACAAAGAACAACAACAATTGCGTGAAGCTTTAGAAAACGAATTAAAAAAACAAGGTGTTGGTGGAAATGGTCAAAATGCAATTGACCAAATGAAACAAATCGAGAAACAATTGTTGAACAAAGGTTTTAATAATGAAGCTTTACAAAAGATTTTAAATGTTAAATATGAATTATTAAAACTTGAAAAGGCAATACAACAACAAGGCGAAGACAAGAAACGACAATCTGAAACTAATAAGAAAGAGTTCGATAACAAAGCCAATGTGTTGCCCTCAAAACTTCAAGAATATTTAAAGAGTATAGAAATTTTAAACAGACAAAGCTTACCTTTGCGCTCCAACTTTAACCAAAAGGTTCAAGAATATTTTAAAACCAATGATTAGTTTCAATTACGAGCTAGATTTTACTTTGCAAGACGAATCCTTATATTCAGATTGGATTTCTAAGGTCATCAACTCCGAAATAAAGAATGAAGGTGAGATTAATTTTATCTTTTGCAACGACGATTATTTGCTAGAAATAAATAAACAATACCTAAAGCACGACACATTAACCGATATTATAAGCTTTGATTACTCTGTAGGAAATGAATTACACGGAGATATTTTTATTTCTGTTGAAAGAGTTCGAGAAAATGCACTAGACTTTGATGTTGATTTTCAACAAGAATTAAATAGAGTTATGGCGCACGGTGTTTTGCATTACTGTGGCTACAGAGATAAAAACATAGACGACAAAAAACTTATGCGTCTAAAAGAAGAGGAAAAAATGAAGATGTTCCACGTGAAACAAAATTAAAATGTTTTTAGAAAAATACGATACAATAGTAGTTGGAGCAGGTCACGCAGGTTGTGAAGCAGCAGCAGCATCGGCAAATCTAGGCTGTAGCACCTTGTTAGTTACTATGAGCCTACAAAATATTGCCCAAATGTCATGTAATCCAGCTATGGGTGGGATTGCAAAAGGACAGATTGTTCGTGAAATTGATGCGCTGGGAGGATATTCTGGAATTATTTCGGACAAAACAGCAGTGCAGTTTAAAATGTTAAACAAATCAAAAGGGCCAGCTATGTGGTCACCAAGAGTACAATCAGACAGAATGCGTTTTTCGGAAGAGTGGAGATTGAGATTAGAGCAAACTCCTAATCTTGATTTTTATCAAGAAATGGTTAAAGGCCTTTTAATTAAGAATAATAAAATTAAAGGAATTGTAACCTCCCTAGGAATAGAGATTAAAGCTAAAACAGTTGTATTAACCAATGGAACATTTCTTAATGGATTAATTCACATTGGCGACAAACAATTTGGCGGAGGACGAGCAGGAGAAAGTGCTGCTTATGGTATTACAGATGATTTAATTAAAGCCGGTTTTGAGGCAGGGAGAATGAAAACAGGAACCCCGCCAAGAGTTGATGGACGTTCACTGGATTATTCTAAAATGAAAGAAGAAGCCGGAGATCTGGTTCCCGATAAGTTCTCTTATTCAGATGAAACAAAACCGCTGACACATCAAAAATTGTGTCATATGACCTACACGTCAAATGAAGTGCATAATATACTTCGCGAAGGTTTTGATCGATCTCCCATGTTTAATGGTAGAATTAAAAGTATAGGGCCAAGATATTGTCCCTCAATTGAAGATAAAATTAATCGATTTGCTGATAAAGAAAGACACCAACTTTTTGTAGAGCCCGAAGGGTGGAACACTGTAGAAGTATATGTAAACGGATTTTCAACTTCTCTGCCTGAAGACATTCAGTTTAAAGCATTACGCTCTGTAGAAGGATTTGAAAAAGTTAAATTTTTTAGACCAGGCTATGCTATAGAATACGACTATTTTCCGCCAACACAGTTGAAGCACACTCTCGAAACAAAGTTAGTTGAAGGATTGTTTTTTGCTGGTCAAATTAACGGAACAACAGGTTATGAAGAAGCTGCATCTCAAGGAATTATGGCAGGAATTAACGCTGCATTAAAAGTAAAAGAACAAGTGCCCTTAATTTTACGCCGCGACGAAGCTTACATAGGGGTTTTAATTGACGATTTAATAACTAAAGGCACTGAAGAACCTTATAGAATGTTTACCTCGCGTGCTGAATATCGTACGCTCTTACGCCAAGATAATGCTGATTTTAGGCTAACTCCAATGTCATTCGAAATTGGTTTAGTCTCTGAAAAAAGAATGAGACGAATGGAAAATAAATTCAATGAAAGTGAAAAAATGGTTAACTTTTTCAAAGAAACCAGTGTTACTCAAGAAGAGGCAAATCCTATTTTAGTTGAAAAGGAAAGCGCCCCTATGGTTCAGTCTGATAAAATGTTCAAAGTGTTTTCAAGACCACAAATTGAATTAGACGACATATTGAAGTTTGAAAAAGTTCAACAATATATTCAAGAAAATGAATTAGATAAAGAAATCATCGAACAGGCCGAAATACAAGTTAAATATTCAGGCTACATAGAAAAAGAAAGAAACAATGCCGAAAAATTAACCAGATTAGAAGACATTAAGATTCCTGAAAATTTTGATTATAATAAAATTAAATCCATGTCTACAGAAGCAAAACAAAAGCTAAGTAAAATTCGTCCCGTAACTATTTCTCAGGCTTCAAGAATAAGCGGAGTTTCTCCATCTGATGTTTCAGTATTATTAATTTATATGGGAAGATAATTTTTTGTTCCACGTGAAACTAAATCAGTCAAGCCTTATTAATACAGTGTTTATATGAGTTTTCAAAACAATATTTTTTTTCAAAAAGTAAAAGACCATTCTGTTTCAAAAGAAATTTTCGAATTACATCATAATCCAGAATATGATTTATTAATAACTTTCCCAAAACCCTCTTTAGAGCAATTACCTAGTTATTATGAAAGCGAAGATTATATTTCCCATACAGATGGGAAACGATCTTTGTTTGAAAAAGTTTATCATTTCATCAAAAATATTGCACTCAAAAACAAAGTAAAATTAATTAATGCAAAATCAGAAAAAGGAAAACTTTTAGATATTGGAGCAGGCACAGGAGATTTTTTAGTGGCAGCTAAAAATGACGGATGGCAAGTCTTAGGAATTGAGCCTAACACAAAAGCAAAAACAATTGCAATTAATAAAGGAGTACATTTTGCCGATAGTCTGTCAGATTTAGAAAGCTACTCTTTTGATGCCATAACTTTGTGGCACGTATTAGAACATGTGCCCAATCTTGAAGAATATTTAAAAGAATTAAAAAGACTAGTAAAACCCTCTGGTATAATAATTATTGCAGTTCCAAATTTTAAATCTTTTGACGCAAATTTTTATGGAAGACATTGGGCAGCTTATGATGTACCAAGACATATTTGGCACTTTTCAAAAACAACAATCGATAAATTATTTGCAGAAAACCAAATGAAATTAGTAGAAGTATTACCAATGAAATTTGATAGTTTTTATGTAAGCCTATTGTCTGAAAAGTATAAAACAGGTAGTATGAATTTTGTCAGAGCTTTTTTTGTTGGTTTGAAGTCAAATCTCTCAGGAAAGAAAACAAATGAGTATTCATCTCACATTTATGTGATAAATAATTAGTAAAACGAAAATAAAAAGCCTCATTTAATTATAACTAAAAATACATGTAATTATATTCATAAAATAATAAAGCGCCTAAAAACGCTTTATTGAAAGCCAAAAACCATAGAAAAATAAAATCAAAAGAGTCTTTTTAATAATTATAACTTATGGAGGTAAAAAACAAAAGCAATAACAAATTTTCACAACTAGTTTGTACAAGTATATTTTTATAATTTTGGCCAAAATATTTAATTCCTTACAAAAAATTCTAATTCTCCAATAACAACTTTAAAAAAATGATTAAAAAAACACTTTATCTTATTTCAATAGTTATTGCAATAACAGCATGTAACAAAACATCAGAAACGAAAGATTTTAAAACGGCCTATATAGATACTTCTAAATTAATGAAAGAATCTACTGAAGCTAAAGATATTGAAGAAAAATATAAAGACAAATCCAAAGTAATGGGAGGTCAATTAGAAGCTGAGGTTTCAAAGTTTAAATCAGAAGCGGCGAGTTTTAAACAAAATGCTATGGCTAACGGGCAGGCTTGGGCACAACAAAAAGGAGCTGAATTACAGCAAAGAGAGCAAGAATTGAGTTACGCTCAGCAAGCTATGTTACAACAATTGCAAGAAGAAAGCGGTGTTGAAATGGATACTTTAGTTAAGACCTATCGTAAAGTAATAAAAGACTACGGAAAAGAAAAAGGTTATGATTATATTTATGGAACAGGTGAAACAGCTTCTATACTTTATGCTAAAGACAGTTATGATATCACAAATGATATTTTGAAATTAGTCAATGATAAATATAAAAACGAAGGTAAAAAGGTAGATAATACAAGGATTAAAAAAGAAGAGAAGAAATAGTTTCCAATTCAAAATAATTAAAAAAGGGCAAGTGATAATTTGCCCTTTTTTTCTACACATTGGTTATTATCAGCTTAACCACCAAACGGCAATAAGAGACGGTATAAAGTAAATTGTAATTGTTCTTGCACCATCATAGTCTTTAGCTAATCTTTGTCCTAATAGTAAGAAAATCAATGTTATACTAGAAAAAACAGCACCATAAAATCCAAATGTTTTACCACCATTAATTAGTAATTCAACACATCCAACAAGAGTTAAAACACCCGTTATTAATTCAAGAATCAAAATAATAAATAAAGCTAACGGTACATTGTTCTTTAAAATAGTTTGAGCAAAATGCCCTTTAAGCCAGTCAACATTTCCTTGCCAAGAAAAAACTTTATCATAAGCAGATTGTATGTATGTGACCGCCAAAAAAATCAATACTAAAATAGAAGCAGTATTATTCATAATTTATTCATTTTTATGGATTAATCTAGTAAGTTTTATGGATAAATCGGTTAAAATTATTTTAGCGTTTCCATTTCTTTCAATATGATATATTGCATCTGAAAGTTCATTAAAAATAGAGGTAATATTGTTGCCATTTACAAAAGGTGCAAATTTTTCTAAATTAAAATTATCAACAGATGTTTCAAAATAAACTAATTTCTCAGTTTGATAATTTAAAAGCATTGCTTGTCTAAACATCACGACACAATAATCTAAAAATTGTTTCTGCCCTTCACGTCCAATACTCGCTATTTCTTCACTCCAAGAAATTAATTCTTCAATTGCAGCCGCATTTTGTTTAGCTCTAAAGGCAGCACGAACCCAATTTACAAACCATTTTTCAAAGGGCAAATCATTACAATCATTATTTAAAATATGAAGTGCTTTGTTATAATTCCCTTGTGCTTGATGAGCTACTTTTGAAGCAGAGGCGGAGTCTAAAAAATATTTTTCACGCATCGTTTTAGCAATAATAAATTCTGGTAAAGCTCCAAAATTAATCACCTGACACCTCGATCGAATGGTTTGAATGATATCTTCTTCGTTTTCAGAAATTAAAATAAAAAGTGTTTTTTCTGGCGGTTCTTCAAGGAGTTTAAGCAATTTATTTGAAGCCTCAATATTCATTTTATCAACCATCCAAATAATCATTACTTTATAACCACCTTCATAAGATTTCAATGCCAAAGATTTTAAAATATCCTGTGCGTCTTCAACCCGAATTATTCCTTGTTTATTTTGAACACCTAAATGCTTATACCAATCAAACAAACTTCCATACGGATTTTTCAGAACGAATTCGCGCCAATCCACAATAAAATCTGCGCTTTTTGGTTTTGATTTAACATCTTCATTAGCAACATTTGGATATACAAAATGTAAATCTGGATGAGAAAGCGATTGAAATTTCATATTACAACTTTCATTTCCTCCGTTATTTTCATACCTATTGTTATTACATAAAACAAATTGAGCATAGGCAATTGCAGTTGCTAAAGTACCGCAACCTTCGGGACCAACAAACAATTGTGCATGAGGAATTCTTCCCAATAAAGCACTTTTAACGAGATGATTTTTGATATATTCTTGACCAATAATGTCTGAAAATTGCATGAAGCAAATATAGTAGAAATATTTAGCTATCATAAGATGCAAAGTGTCTTAGTATCTTTTGAAACATAAAGGAAGCTTCAATTAGTGCTATAAAAACTTTATTCATTTGAAAATAAACAGTTTAATACGTTTAAAAAGCACCTATTCCATCGATAAAAGCACAAAAATCCCCGATGAAATTAATTTTATTATATTTGCAATGATTTAGAACTATACAAAGAGTAAATGAAAACACTTCAAGATTTTAATTTCAATGCAAAAAAAGCAATAATCAGAGTTGATTTTAATGTTCCTTTAGATGAAAATTTTAATGTAACAGATGCTAACAGAATTGAAGCCGCTAAACCTACTATTGACAAAATTCTTGCCGATGGAGGTAGTGTGATTTTGATGTCTCATTTAGGAAGACCAAAAGGAAAAGAAGATCAGTATTCATTAAGACATATTAATACAAAATGTTCGGAAGTTTTAGGTGTAAATGTTCAATTCGCTTCTGATTGTATAGGTGAAATTGCTCAAAATGCTGCAAAAAATTTAAAACAAGGAGAGGTTTTGTTATTAGAAAATCTTCGCTTTCACAAAGAAGAAGAAGCTGGTGATGACAACTTTGCTAAAGAATTAGCATCTCTTGGTGATATTTATGTAAATGATGCTTTTGGAACAGCACATAGAGCACATGCTTCTACCACAATTATTGCTAAATTTTTCCCAAATCACAAATGCTTCGGAATGCTTTTGGCAAAAGAAATAGAGAGTTTAAATCGAGTTTTAAATAATTCTGTTAAACCAGTAACAGCTGTTCTTGGAGGCTCAAAAGTTTCTTCTAAAATCACAGTTATTGAAAATATTTTAGACAAAGTCGACCACATGATCATTGGTGGAGGCATGACTTTTACCTTTATTAAAGCACTTGGCGGAAAAATTGGAGATTCAATTTGTGAAGATGACAAACAAGATTTAGCATTGCAAATTTTACAACTTGCAAAAGAAAAAAATGTTCAAATCCACATTCCAGTTGATGTTATTGCAGCAGATGCTTTTTCCAATAATGCTACTACGAAAATTGTTGATGTAAGGGAAATTCCAGACGGATGGCAAGGCTTAGATGCTGGTCCAAAATCTTTGGAGCATTTCAAAGAAGTGATTATGAATTCAAAAACCATTCTTTGGAATGGACCATTAGGAGTTTTTGAAATGGAAACATTTGCTAAAGGAACAATTGCATTAGGAAATTATATTGCAGAATCTTCTGCAAATGGAGCTTTTTCACTTGTTGGCGGTGGTGATTCTGTAGCAGCTGTAAAACAATTTGGGCTTGAAGATAAAATGAGTTACGTTTCAACAGGCGGTGGAGCTATGTTAGAAATGTTAGAGGGTAGAGTGCTGCCTGGAATTGCGGCAATTTTAAATTAATTTTGAAACAACACAATATAAAACAAGAAATTACGTTACTAATTAGCTAATTAATAACAATTTAGATTTAAAAATATAACACTTTATAAATATAAAGTTATGATGATAAAAAAAACAATAACGTTTGCATTACTAATAGTATCCTCAGTAATTTTTGCACAGGATGATTTAAGTATTGCCCCGTTTAAAAAGCCTCAAACAAAAAGAGAAGTTTTAGACTCAATCAAAGCTTCCTTTGTGCACGATAATATTGCATCGTGTATAGATAGTCTTTGGATGAAGGAATTGGCAAGTTTAGACCTTTATAATGAATTGACTTTAGACATTAAAAATATAAATGTTGATGAAAAAGTAGACTACGAACTACCAACAGAGCTTTTAAAAGAAAGATTAAGAAAAATGGATGAGAAATCACCATTTAACATAGAGTATAATGTTGGTCTAGAAAACGTAATAAAATCTTTTTTAAAGAACAGAAAAAGAGCCTTTGAAAGATTGATGGGTGTTTCTCAATTTTATTTTCCATTGTTTGAAGAGTCTTTAGCAGCAAAAAATATTCCGCTAGAAATTAAATATTTAGCAGTTGTAGAATCAGCCTTAAATCCAAGAGCAGTTTCAAGAGTCGGTGCAACAGGTTTATGGCAATTTATGTATCAAACAGGAAAACAATATGATTTAAATATTAATTCTTATGTTGATGATAGAAGTGATCCTTTGAAAGCAAGTAATGCAGCGACCCAATACATGACAAACATGTATAAAATTTTTGGTGATTGGGATTTGGTTTTAGCATCTTATAATTCCGGACCAGGAAATGTGGCCAAAGCCATCAGACGTTCAGGAGGGAAACAAAATTACTGGAATATTAGAAAATTTTTACCTAAAGAAACACAAGGTTATTTACCAGCTTTTTTGGCTACTATGTATATTTTCGAATATCATAAAGAGCACGGAATAAAACCAGACAGAGCTATCGCTAATCATTTCGCAACCGATACGGTAATGATTAAAAACGCACTTACATTCAAACAAATTTCAGATTTATTAGATGTTTCAGTTGCTGAATTGCAGTTTTTAAATCCCTCCTACAAAAGAGAAGAAATTCCTTTTATTACAGGGGAGAATCATTATTTAAGATTACCAATCGACAAAATAGCCATATTCACATCTAATGAAGATAAGATTTATGCTTTCGCAAATTATGAATATAGCAGAAGAGAAAGACCCTATGAAAGCACGTTGGCCTCGAGAGATTCTTCCAATACAAGAAGCATTTCAAGAGTTAAATATTATAAAGTTAAAAGAGGCGATAGTTTAAGTGAGATTTCTGATAAATATGGGATCACAATGGCTGAGCTTAAAAAATGGAATCACATAAAAGGAAGTAAAGCGCCAAAAGGAAGAAGTTTAAAAATTTATACCACAGAAAGCATTGCTTTTACAGATAAAAAAATCACTAAACCAGATACCACTTCTGTAAAAGAAACAAAAGCATTAGCCTCTAATACCAATAAAATATTCAAAGAAGAAAAAGTGATTACTTTTAAAGATGTTGTTAAATATCATAAAGTTAAAAGAGGTGATAACCTTGGAGAAGTAGCTGATAAATATGGTGTTTCTGTTGTAGAGCTTAAAAAATGGAACAAAATTAAAAGTAACAATATAGCAGTTGGGAAAAGTCTAAAAATTATTAAAAACGAGAGAATTGTTACCACTGTTAAAAAAGAAGTAAAAGCAGACAAATCAATTGTTGATAACAAGACAGAAACAGCTGTTACTTCAAATGAAAATAATACAGATGCTAATCAAAATTCAAGTGATTATTATGAGGTTCAAAGAGGCGATAATCTTTTTAGCATTGCAAAAAAATTCAATGTTAGTTTAGAAGACTTAAAAAAATGGAATAATCTTAACGATTTGAACGTTCAATTGGGATCAAAATTAACATTAGCTAACAAAGAAGAATCTGCAAAAGAAGAAGCACCAAAAACGGAAACAAAAATAGTAGAATATAAAGTTCACAAAGGAGATAATATTGCAAGTATTGCACATAAATACAATGTGTCAGTTGCCGATATTAAAGAATGGAACGAACTTGAAGACAACAATGTGAAACTTGGAACAAAGATTATTGTTTCAAAAACAGAAGTTGCCATAAGTGAAACAAAATCTTCTAAGAAAGAAACTGTAGCTTCAAACGAAAGAGATGAAGTGAGATTATATTATGTAAAAAAAGGAGACTCTTTATTTAGCATTGCCAAAAAATATCCAGGCGTATCTATTTCAGATATTAAAAAATGGAACGGCATTAAAAATGAAAGTTTAAAACCAGGCATGAAATTAAAAATTAACGGTTAATCCGAAAATCTTCTATAAATTTGGGTTTTATTTCAGTTATGAATAAAACCCTTTTTTTATGCCTAATAATTGCCTCTTTGGTGAGCTCCTGTTCTTTTAAAAAAGACGCGCTTTCCAAAGACTCTTCAGCTGCAATTAATACCATTGCCGTTATTATTGACGATCAACTATGGAATGGTGAAGTGGGCGATAGCATTAGAAATAAATTTGCCTCACCGGTTTTAGGACTTCCTCAAGAAGAACCATTGTTTACCATTAATCAATATCCAGTTAAACTTTTTGAGGGCTTTTCAACTGACGCTAGAAATATTATTATTATCAAAAAGGACACTGATAATAAATTTGAAATTAAAGAAAATGAATTTTCATCACCTCAAAATTCTATTCATATTTCTGGCAGAACAACATTTGAAATCTTAGCTATTTTAGAAAAGTACACCCCAGACATTATCCAAAAAATGAGAACAATGGAAATTGCTCAAAATCAAAAGATTTTCAAAGACACTTTGTTAATCACAAAAAAAATTCAAAAGAAATTTAATATCGATTTGCTTATTCCTTCTAAATATGAATATGTAATGCGAAGAAAGAACTTCATTTGGCTAAAAAGCGAAATCACCAGTGGGAATACAAGTTTGCTGGTCTATCAAATTCCTCTAAACAACATTCGCTCAAAAAATAACGTTAATAATATTATAAAAACTAGAGATTCTATTGGAAAACGCTACATTCATGGTTCCGATAGAGGAACAAAAATGGTAACAGAAGAAGCCTACTCGCCGTATTTTACCAAAACAATTTTAGCAGGAAGAAAGGCCTATGAAACCAAAGGTACTTGGCAAATGAAAAATGATTTTATGTCTGGACCATTTATCAATTACACCATTTTTGATAGATTGAACAGAAGAATTCTTGTTTTAGAAGGGTTTTGTTATGCGCCATCCAAAGAAAAAAGAGATTTGATGTTCGAATTAGAAGCCATTATCAAGTCAATACAATTCAAAAAATAAAAAAGAACATGAATTTAGAATGGAAAACAAGGCGATTTGAGACACTTTCTATTAACGATCTATATAATTTATTGCAATTGCGTAGTGAGGTCTTTGTTGTCGAGCAAAATTGTGTTTATCAAGACATTGATGGTAAAGATCAAAAAGCGCTGCACTTGACAGGGGAACACAAAGGCAAAATAGTAGCTTACGCAAGGCTCTTTAAACCTGAAGACTATTTTGAACAAGCATCCATAGGTCGTGTGGTGGTGAAAGAATCCTCCAGAGCAAATAAATTGGGTCACATTTTAATGACAGAAGCTATTCAGGCAATCGAAACCCATTTTGCAGCAACAAAAATTACCATTTCTGCCCAATTATATTTGAAAAAATTTTACGAAAGCCATGGGTTTATTCAAACCAGCGAAATGTATCTCGAAGACGATATTCCCCATATTGAAATGAAAAAAGAGTAAGCTATACTTTTGTAATTACTAGTTCCACTCTTCTGTCATATTCTGTACCTTTACCTAGCGGAACAGTATTACCATAACCTTTGAAAGTCATTCTCTCTTTTGAAATTTTCTTAAAAATCAAATATTTATATACTGATTGGGCTCTGTTGGTAGAGAGTTGACGTTTTTTAGTATCTAAGTCAATGGCTTCTTTTTGATACGGTGGAGTGCAACATACATGGCCTTGAATTTCGAATTGCAGATTTTTATATTTAACCAGCAGTTTTGCAATTCTATCTAATGCCGTTTTTGTTTTAAAGTCTAGTTTACTGCTGCCTCTTTCAAATAATACATTATCCAAATAAATATGGTCACCTACTACATGGTTTTTTTGAATGGTGTTATAAAAGCCAGGAATGATAATCTTGGGTAATGGTTTTAAATTTAAAACCACATCGACACGACGGTTTTTTGAACGTTTTTCGGGAAGATCTTCTACAATGTCATCGTCAATAAGAATTCTTCCTTTGCCTTCAATAGTTACTATAATTTTGCTGGTAATCCCGTTTTCTATTAATTTACTTTGAATAGTCGTAGCACGATCGGTAGACAGTTTAAAGTTATAATCATCTTTACCTACATCATCAGTATAACCAAAAATTTCAATAGATTCTATTCGAGTTGAATCCGTATTTTTTATAAAATCTACTACTTCCGTTGCTTGTTTATCGTCTAATTTAAATTTATCAAATTCAAAGTAAACAGAATGTACAACTTCTTCTTGTGCCTGAAGCAAACCAAATAATAATAGCGGAAAATATTTCAGCAGTTTCATCTTAAATCTTTAAAATCTTATTATATTCAATGGTATTGTTTAAAACATCAACTGCTTTTTTAACTTCAAAATTATTTTTAATGTAGTATTGATACAGCCCTTCTTTGTATTGATAGCGTTTGATTAGTTCGTCCAAAAGTAAATTTTTTATTTCTTTTTTATTCATGTCAATCAAGGTTTCTTCACTTTTTTGAATTGCGTTCAAGAGTTGTTGGTATTCAGAAGTTATGGCAGAATCAACATTTTCTTTTTTGGCTTTTTCCAAAGTGTTTTTTAGCGCTATTTCGGTTTCCGTATTGAAATCAATTTTTTCTTTTTTCAAATAAGTTTTTAAGTCTGCAATATCAGCATCTGTAATATTTGGAATTTTTTCACCAAGAGACGGATTTTTGAAATAGTAGTAAGTCGCATACTTGAATATTCCATCGTTTTTTTCCAAGGCTTCGGCAATGGAACTTTTTTTGGTAGCTTCTAGTTCCACATCAGGCAAAATTCCTCCACCATCATAAACGGTTCTTCCTTTTTTGGTTTTGAAAGCGTTATAATTTTTTGCATCGGTTCTAATGGCTTTACCGTTTTTATCTTTATGTGCATAATCCAAAGCCTGAATACATCTTCCAGATGGCGTGTAATATTTAGAAATAGTTACTTTTACTTGAGTGCCATAGGTCATATCAAAAGGTCTTTGTACCAAACCTTTTCCGTAGCTTCTACTGCCAATAATTACAGCGCGGTCTAAATCTTGTAACGCACCCGACACAATTTCTGAAGCTGAAGCACTTTTTCCGTCAACGATTACCACTAAAGGAATTTCAGCATCAATAGGTTCGCGCGTAGTTTTATATATGTTATTAAATATGGTGTTTTTCGATTTTGTAGTTACTATCGTTTCGCCTTTATCAACAAAAAAACCACAAATGTTAACCGCTTCATTCAATAATCCTCCTGGATTGCCACGCAAATCTAACACGATTCGAGTAGCGCCATCGGCCTTCAGTTTTTCTAGAGCTTCTTTGGTTTCTGATGAGGCTTTTTGGGTGAATTGCGTTAATACGATATAACCTGTTTTCTCATCAATTTTACCATAAAACGGAACCGCTTTGACATCAACTTCGTCAAGCACTAATTGCGTAGTCATAGGTTTTCCTTGACGCAGGTATTTTATATCAATTTTGGTGTTTTTAGCACCTTTCAACAATTGCGATGCATCGTCTTTAAAGTCCGCCAAAAGCACATCGCCTATTTGTGTAATTTCATCACCTGCTTTCAACCCTGCTTTATCTGCAGGAAACCCTTTGTAAGGTTCTTTGATGATGAGTTTGTCGTCTTTTCTGGTAATCATAGCGCCAATTCCAGTGTATTCGCCTGTGTTGTTGATTTTAAATTTCACCACATCCTGTTCGTTGAAATAATTAGTATAGGGGTCTAAATCAGATAACATGCTTTTGATGGCTTTGTCCATCAACTCTGCAGGATTGACTTCATCTACATAGTTTTGATTCACTGTTTTAAATAGTGTGGTGAAAATTTCTATCTGCTTCGCTATTTCAAAGAAGTCATCTTTGAAACTAACCCCAATAAACAAAAATCCGCTAAGTAGTACTGG
Organism: Flavobacterium psychrophilum; assembly: GCA_943325515.2. GTDB lineage: Bacteria > Bacteroidota > Bacteroidia > Flavobacteriales > Flavobacteriaceae > Flavobacterium > Flavobacterium psychrophilum_R. The sequence goes on along the minus strand of CALPPS020000008.1, from coordinate 18,720 downwards.
GATTAAATATCTTTTTTTCAATTTTAAAAACATAATTTCAAAGTTTTAAAGTAAAAACATTGGCTAACAAAAGTGGTGAAATTTTAAGCATCCGCATTTATTGTTTTTACAAATTTTTCAAATAGTTGAATGGTTTTATCGTTAATTTCTTCGTAAGGCAATCTTTCGCTGGTTTGATAGAAAAACATTAGGCAATATTTTTGTTCCAAATGGTCGGAGAGCAAGTGTTTGTTCAGTCGGTAACACTCGCGTAACACGCGTTTGTAATAATTCCTGTCAACGGCATGTTTAAAATGTTTTTTCGAAACTGAAACCCCCATTTTTAAAGGTATTTCTTCTTCAAAATCAAAAGGGATATAGACCAATCGCAGCGGAAACTTCCCCACTGTTTTGCCTTGGGAAAACAACAAATCAATGATCTTTTTACTTTTTAGTTTTTCTGCTTTTGGATAGGAACAAGACATTGGCTACTTGTTGTTATAGATGTTGTACACGAATTTCACTTCGTTATAATTGATGTAAATTTGCATGCGGTTGTTTTCTTTTTTCTTAGTGATGATGAATATTTTACACTTCGAAAACTTGTTGTCTATACACTCAAACGGCACAATGTTAACTTCGTCAGTATTTTCAATTTCGCCATAGGCTTTGATTTTGAAAGACTGCACTTCAGAGGAATTGACGGTAATTAAATCTTTCTTAGCATCAAGGGTGATGAGCACATTGGCAGCAATAAAATCAGACCACTCGTTCCAATTGCCGTCATCCTTTTTGTCGGTAAAACTAAGACTGCTGGTTTTAAAACGAATAGGCTGGGCTGCACTCTTTTGAAAACCAAAGCTAAAAACCGCCACAAGCAAAAGAATTTTTAGATAATTCATACTCAAAAAATATTTGTCGTAAAGCTACAAATTCTATTCCATAAAAAAAGCTAGTTCAAACTATGCTATTGTAATCATGATTAAGGGGTTGGTTTGCTATTTAGTTTCCAAGCTATTGTTTTCTTGTTTTACATCGGCCATGAGTCCGCTTGGGTCAAGGGTGATTTTCTTGATCGCGCTCTTTGCTTTTGGAATTTCAAAAAAGTAAGTAGGGTACGCCCAAGCCCAATCCGACAAAATAGTTCTTTTAATTTCCGGTGTTGGATTTTCCTTTTCAAAACTCATCATTCGCAACGGTATATAGAAAGTTTCTTTTGTGCCATCGGTATATTCTACCAAAACATCCATCGGCATAGGTGTTCTGCCAATTCGCTCTAAGGTTACGCCGGTTCTTGGCGCGCCATCAGTTGCGCTTTCCACAGTTTTGATGCCATAGTCTATAGTATTATTAGTTTCCGTCCAATCGGTTAAATACCAATCTAAGTTCGCACCTGAAACTCTTTCGGCAGTGCGCTTGATGTCATTAGGCGTTGGGTGTTTAAACTGAAATTCGGCATAGTAGCGTTTTAGAGTTTTCATCAAGTTGTCTTTACCTATCAAATAAATCAATTGGCTCAAGAAGATTTCACCTTTACTATAGGACGCAATACTATAGGGTTGGTTGCTGTCAAAACGGTCCGCATGGGTAGAAAGCGATTGCTCCTTGCCCGAGTTCACCAAGAAATAATAGCCTTTGTAAGCACCAGCAAAAGGGTTGATTACTTTTTTTTCTGCGAGTTCATTTACTGCCAAGTCTTCTATGAAAGAGGTAAAACCTTCATCCATCCAGCCGTGTTTACTTTCGTTACTTGCTAAGATGTGTTGGAACCATGAATGTCCCATTTCGTGAGCAATTAAGCCTACAAATCCATCCGGTTTTCCTTCGCCCAAGACGAGCGTACACATGGCATATTCCATACCGCCATCGCCACCTTGTATTACCGAGTATTGCTTATAAGGATACTGTCCCACAATCTTGTTGTAGTAATCCATAATTTGTGAGGTTTTGGCTTGCGCTTTTTTCCAAGTGTCTAGGATATTGGGGTTGTTTTTATACAAAAAGTGCAGTGTTACCCCATCAGGCCGAAGCAATTTATCATGAATATAGTTTTTATCGGCTGCCCAAGTAAAATCATGCACATTAGGCGCTTTAAAATGCCAAGTGAGTGTTTTTCGTTTTTTTGGAATTGTTACTTTTACTACCGCCTCTTCATAGTTATAGCCAATGTCATTAGCATTCAGCAAATAGCCACTGCCACCCAAAATATAGTTTTTATCAATGGTGATGTTTACGTCAAAATTACCCCAAACACCATGAAATTCACGAGCGATGTATGGGTCAGCGTGCCAACCTTCAAAATCAAACTCGGCCATTTTCGGGTACCATTGTGCCATAGAAAGTTCTATGTCTTCTTTATTATTCCTGCCCGAACGACGAATTTGTAAAGGCACTTGTCCGTCAAAATCAAGGGTAAAAACTGTTGATTTTCCGGGAAGAATTGGTTTGGCTAAAGTCACTTCGAGTATGGTGCCCAATTCTTTAGTCAAAGCCGATTCACCATCTTGCTTGAAATTAGAAATTTTCAAATACCCTATTTCGTTGGGTTGTAATTTGGCAATGCGACTTTCTTTGATCTCTTTACCATCGGCATTTTTTACTTTATTGACCATTCTGCTGTCGGGATCGGAAATGTTTTGCAAACGAATGTCCATTTCACTCCCTGGTTGGAACGCATTGTTGTATAAATGATAAAACACTCGTTTCAAAGTGTCAGGAGAATTATTAGTATAAATTAATTCTTGTTTTCCATGGTATTGGTAGGTTTTTACATCCATGGTTACATCCATTTTGTAGTCAACGTGTTGTTGCCAATAGTTCGGTTTTTGTGCTATTATTTTTGGACCCACCAATCCGAAAAGGAGAAATAAAAGTATTTTTTTCATAATTAGTAAAGAAAAAAAGGAAGAGGTTTATTTTCCTTTTCTATTTGAATTGTTTTATTTTTTTGCTTTGCTTTTTGTAGCCATTTTTTCTGCCATAAGTAAAGCATTGTAAGCATTCACAATTTTACCAGAAACACAAGTGTTTGCAAAAGGCATTTCTTTTTTAGCCTCATCTACGATAACTTTTTCTGAAATTGGAGTTCCAGAATCCATCAAAATATGTTTTACTTGAGAAGCAGTAAGTTTTGGGTAATACGAACGGATTAATGCCGCAACCCCTGCTGCATTTGGAGACGCCATAGAAGTTCCTTGTTCGTATTTGTATTTATTATTTGGAACAGTGGCATAAATTTCTACCCCGGGAGCAAATACATCTACATTTTTAGCACCATAATTAGAAAAATCGGCTACTATTTTTGATCCATAAACGTTGTTTAAAGCTCCGATAGTAATCATGTTGTCAGCTATTTCTTTTCCGCTAACTTCATCTGTTGGGAAGTTTGGTTCGGCATCAACATCTTTTGCATCATTACCCGCAGCGTGTACAATAAGAACATCTTTTTTAGCAGCATACTTTATAGCTTCCCAAACCCATTCTTTGTGAGGAGAATAATCTTTCCCAAAACTTCCGTTGATAACTTTAGCACCGTTATCTACAGCATAACGAATTGCAAGAGCGATGTCTTTGTCATATTCATCTCCATTTGGCACAGCACGAACAGCCATAATTTCTACTTTATCTGCCACTACACCATCACCACCTTTTCCGTTTCCACGAATTTGAGCAATGATTCCTGCAACGTGCGTACCGTGAAGCGCATCCTCTACATTTGGACCTTTAACATTTCCGTTACCGTAATGTCTTTCCTTCATATCATCTGGATTATCTTTTACTTTTCTGCCAGCAAAATCTATATTCAAATTGTAATTTAATTGGTCATAAACATAGTCTGAATAAGATTTTATTTCCTCTAGAAAACCCTCTCCCGCTTGAGATGCAATGCTTGACATAATCATTTTGCTTCGAGACAAACTAGCATCGGAAGTAGTAATACCTTTAAGTTCCTCTATGGTATATTTGTCTTTTTTCAATTCTTCGCGAATGGCTTTATCGGCTGTTACAATTATATCCACTTGTTTTTTTTGTGGAGTTAATTCGGCAATTTTTTTATCTAATTCCGCTTTCGCTGATTTGTAGGTTTCCGATCCGTCATCACCTTTTTTAACAATACGCGTTAATTCTAAATTTTCGTTAATTGCTTCGCCAAGAAAGTTCCATCCGTGCACATCATCAATATAACCGTTTTTGTCATCGTCGATATTATTGCCGGGAATTTCTTTAGTATTTGTCCAGATTTTCCCTTTTAAATCTTCGTGATCAATATCCAAACCTGAATCAATAACACCTACAATAATTTTGATGCCTTTCTTGTTTTTCAAAAGTTCAGAATAGGTTTTATCCACACTCATTCCAGGAATAGAGTCTTTTTTTAAATCTAAATCACTCCAACGTTGCTTTTGAAGTTCGGATAATTCAGTTTTTTTGGCAATAAAAGCAGTGATACTTTGTTGTGCACTTACAGAAGCACTCGCCATAAGGGCTACTATTGAAATGCAGAATGGGTTTAGTTTCATTTTGTTAAATTTGTTTTATTAATAGGTTAAAAATATTGTCTTTACATATAATTACCGAACTTGTTAACACTAAATTAAGAAATCTTCACAACTGAAAACTTCTTTTAGCCGGATACCTTTTTCGGTATTTTCCACTGTGATAATTGGGTTGTGAGCATCATGTTCTAACCATAGGTAATAGTTTTTTTCTGCTGCTATATGAAGAAATTTTGATTTTTCAGAGATGGTTAAAAGCGGTCGCGTGTCATAACCCATAACATAAGGCAAAGGCAAATGACCAGCAGTAGGAATTAAATCAGCACAAAAAACAACAGTTTTATCTTGGTATTTAATATGCGGAATCATCATCTTTTCGGTGTGACCGTCTACATAAAAAATATCGAAATTTATTTCTTTAGCAAAGCCAAAATCGCCTACCGGCCTATTAATGAAATTCAATTGTCCACTTTCTTGCATCGGCAGAATATTTTCGGAAAGAAAAGAAGCTTTTTCTCTTGGATTAGGTTTGGTTGCCCATTCCCAATGATTATCATTAGTCCAATATTTTGCATTTTTGAAAGCCACTTCATATCCTGTTTTGTCATCATTCCATATAACACTGCCGCCACAATGATCAAAATGGAGATGCGTTAAAAAAACATCAGTCACATCATCCCGATGGAAACCATATTTTGCCAAGGATTTATCAAGCGAATTTATTCCCCAAAGTGAATAATAGCTAAAAAACTTTTCCGATTGTTTGTCGCCCATACCATTATCAATCAATATTAAACGATTGCCGTCTTCTATGAGTATACATCTCGCCGCAATATCAATCAGATTATTCTCGTCTGCCGGATTGGTTTTGTTCCAAATGGTTTTTGGCACCACACCAAACATAGCGCCGCCATCAAGTTTAAAATTTCCGGCTTCTATTGGGTATATTTTCATTTTCAAATCTTTCCACAAATTTATAGAATTAAAAATTGATTTTTTCTATCTACTTATTAGTTATAAAAATGTTAGCGATAGTAGCAAAAACAGATATTTGTGTTAACTTTGTGCGTTATTTAGACAAAATTAAAATAAGCTATGATCAAAGTATCTGATGACGCAAGCAAAAAAATCGTTTCGATGATGAAGGAAGACGGTTTTGATTCAAACAAAGACTATGTTCGTGTAGGGGTAAAAAGTGGTGGTTGCTCAGGTTTGTCCTATGAATTGAAATTCGATAAAGGACTAGGTGAAAACGATAAAGTTTTTGAAGACAATAATGTTAAAATAGCCGTTGAAAAAAAGTCGTTTTTATACTTGGCAGGCACCATTTTAGAATTTTCTGGCGGATTAAACGGAAAAGGATTTGTTTTCAATAATCCCAATGCCAGCAGAACTTGTGGATGTGGAGAATCGTTTTCACTTTAGTCGAATGGCGAAAGGCATAAAGTCGAAGGACTAAAATTGACTTTCCTACTTTTGACTTTTAAATTTTAAGATTAAAAACAAATGGCAAAATATACTGAGGACGATTTAAAAGTTGAACTCGAAACCAAAGAATACGAGTACGGATTTTATACCGATATTGAGTCGGAAACGTTTCCTATTGGTTTAAATGAAGACATTGTTCGTGCGATTTCTTTAAAGAAAGCGGAACCACAATGGATGACCGATTGGCGTATTGAAGCGTTTCGTGCTTGGCAAGAAATGATTGAACCAGAATGGGCAAATGTACATTATGAAAAACCCGATTTTCAAGCAATATCCTATTACTCAGCTCCAAAAAAAGCAGACCCAAATAAAACATTAGATGATGTAGATCCAGACCTTTTAGAAATGTATAAAAAGTTAGGCATTTCTATTGATGAACAAAAAATGATGAACAATGTTGCTATGGACATTGTTGTTGATTCGGTTTCGGTCGCCACTACATTCAAGAAGACATTAGCAGAAAAAGGAATTATCTTTATGAGTATTTCCGAGGCTATTCGTGAATATCCTGACTTGGTTCAGCGATATTTAGGAACGGTTATACCGCAAAAAGATAATTTTTATGCGGCATTAAACTCGGCTGTTTTTTCAGACGGTTCCTTCTGTTATATTCCAAAAGGCGTTCGTTGCCCTATGGAATTATCAACCTATTTCCGAATCAATCAAGCTGGAACTGGACAATTTGAAAGAACGCTTTTAATCGCCGATGAGGGTAGTTATGTTTCTTATCTTGAAGGTTGTACCGCACCAAGTCGCGATGAAAATCAATTGCACGCAGCTTGCGTAGAATTGATTGCTTTGGACAATGCCGAAATAAAATATTCTACCGTTCAAAACTGGTATCCAGGAAATAAAGAAGGAAAAGGCGGGGTTTTCAACTTCGTGACTAAAAGAGGAATTTGCGAAAAAAACGCAAAAATATCTTGGACACAAGTAGAAACCGGTTCGGCAATTACTTGGAAATATCCTTCGGTAGTTTTAAAAGGCGATAATTCCATTGGCGAGTTTTACTCGATTGCGGTTACCAATAATTTTCAGCAAGCCGATACGGGAACGAAGATGACACATTTGGGTAAAAATACCAAATCAACTATTATTTCCAAAGGAATTTCGGCAGGGAAATCACAAAACAGTTATCGGGGTTTGGTTCGAATTAGTGCCAATGCAGATAATGCTCGTAATTTTTCACAATGCGATTCGTTATTAATGGGAAATAATTGTGGAGCACATACGTTTCCATATATCGAAAGCAAAAATTCGTCCGCTATAATTGAACACGAAGCAACAACATCAAAAATCGGAGAAGATCAAGTTTTTTATTGTAATCAACGTGGAATTCCAACCGAAAAAGCTATTGCGTTAATCGTAAATGGTTTTAGTAAAGAAGTATTGAATAAATTACCAATGGAATTTGCGGTTGAAGCGCAGAAATTATTAGAAATTTCATTGGAGGGTTCAGTAGGATAATTTGAAAATTTTGTAATTTGAAAATTTGAAAATGCAAGAGAAACAAAATGTAATTATCAAATTAACGTTTCAATTTGCTTTAGAAATTATAAAGTATTGCGATGGGTTATAAGAAGATAAAAAATTTGTTATTGCTAATCAGCTTCTGAAATCTGGAACATCAATAGGAGCTAATATCAGAGAGGCTCAAAATGCAGAAAGTAAGGCAGATTTTATCCATAAATTTAAAATAGCCGCTAAAGAAATTGAAGAAACAATCTATTGGCTTGAGCTTTGTAAGTTTTCAGAAAGTTATCCAAACGTAGGCGTCTTAATAGAACAAATAAATACCATTTCAAGAATAGTTAACAAAATAATAATAACATCAAAACAAAAATAAATTGAAAATTTGAAAATGAGGTAATTTGAAAATGAACCGAAACGTTATTCTTAAATTATCTAATTTCCAAATTTCCAAATTTCAAAATTAATTATGTTACAAATAAAAAATTTACACGCTTCCATTGAAGACAAAGAGATATTAAAAGGAATAAACCTAACAGTTAATGCAGGAGAAGTTCATGCAATCATGGGTCCAAATGGCGCTGGAAAAAGCACATTAGCCTCTATCATCGCCGGAAATGAAAAATACGAAGTTTCAGAAGGCGAAATCCTTTTAGAAGGCGAAGATATTTCAGAATTGGCTCCAGAAGAAAGAGCGCACAAAGGTGTTTTTCTTTCGTTTCAGTATCCTGTAGAAATTCCGGGAGTTTCAGTAACGAACTTCATGAAAACAGCCATCAACGAAAGCCGCAAAGCCAACGGAAAAGAAGAAATGCCAGCAAATGAAATGCTTAAATTAATTCGTGAGAAATCAGAATTATTAGAAATCGATAGAAAGTTTTTATCACGTTCGTTAAACGAAGGTTTTTCGGGGGGAGAAAAGAAACGTAATGAGATTTTCCAAATGGCAATGCTAGAGCCTAAACTGGCAATTCTTGACGAAACGGACTCAGGGTTGGATATTGACGCGCTTCGAATTGTTGCCAATGGCGTAAACAAATTGAAAAGTCAAGATAATGCAGTGGTTGTAATCACTCATTACCAAAGACTTTTGGATTATATCATTCCAGATTTTGTTCACGTATTAATGGACGGGAAAATCGTAAAATCGGGCGGAAAAGAACTCGCCTATGAATTAGAGGAAAAAGGATACGACTGGATTAAAGCGGAATTAGAAGTTTAAAAAAGTTCTCTGTTTTCAGTTCTCTGTTAAAAACACTAACAGACAACCGACAACCGACAACCGACAACCGACAACCGACAATAAAAAACATGGAATTAAAAGAAAAACTTATATCCTCATTTATGGCTTTTGAAGAGCAAATCGATGTTCATTCTGAACTTCACGATATGCGTACTTCGGCTATAAAAAACTTTGAAAATAAAGGTTTCCCAACCAAAAAAGAGGAAGCTTGGAAATATACTTCGCTGAATGCAATCTTGAAAAATGATTATTCGGTGTTTCCAAAACATGAAAATGCTATTGAATTTGCAGCTGTAAAAAAATATTTCTTGCACGAAATCGACACACACAAAGTCATTTTTGTTGACGGAATTTTTTCTTCCTTTTTATCAGCGACAACTCACGACGGATTAGATGTCTGTTTAATGTCTTCGGCATTGAACAAACCAAAGTACAAAATAGCTATAGATGAATATTTCAACAAAATTGCCAGTAAAGACGAAACGTTAACGACTTTGAATACGGCTTTCGCCAATGAAGGTGCTTATATCAACATACCAAAAAGTAAAGTGGTTGAGAAACCAATTGAAATCATTTATTTTTCAACTGGAGTTGAAAATGCCTTGATGTTACAACCAAGAAACCTTGTGATTGTTGGCGAAAACGCGCACGTTCAAATCATTGAAAGACATCAAAGTTTAAACGAGAATCCCGTATTGACAAATTCGGTTACTGAGATTTTTGCTCAAAAAAGGGCGATTGTCGATTACTATAAAATCCAAAACGACTTACATTCGGCTAACCTCATAGACAATACGTACATTTCTCAAAAACAAGAAAGTAGAGCTTCGGTGCATACGTTTTCTTTTGGTGGAAACATCACTCGAAACAATTTGAATTTTTATCATTTTGGCGAAAGAATTGATAGCACGTTAAAAGGAATAACTATTATTGGCGAAAAGCAACATGTTGATCATCACACTTTGGTAAATCATGCAACACCAAACTGCGAAAGTCATCAGAACTACAAAACCATCTTGGCAGGTGGCTCAACCGGAGTTTTTAATGGGAAGATTTTTGTAGAAAAAGAAGCGCAAAAAACGGATGCATTCCAACAAAATAATAACATTTTATTGGGAGACAAAGCAACCATAAACGCAAAACCGCAACTGGAAATTTTTGCTGATGATGTAAAATGTTCCCACGGATGCACCATTGGTCAACTCGACGAAAGCGCTATGTTCTATATGCAACAACGTGGTATTCCGAAGAAAGAGGCCAAAGCCTTATTGATGTATGCCTTTTCTAACGAAGTTATTGAAAGCATAAAAATTCCAGAGCTCAAAAAAAGAATTACTAAAATTATCGCTACTAAACTAGGTGTAAATTTAGGATTTGATTTGTAGAAAATCGTTTGTCGTAAAAGAACCTATTTTATACTGGAAATAACATCGCTCAAAAACCCGTTAAAATCAAATTCTTCACTTAATCCCATTCTTACAACAACCAAATCTTGACTTGGGAAAATCGCTACCATTTGCCCTTGATAACCGCTGGCATAATACATGTTTGCAGGAACATCAGGAAATTTTCTACTAGCGTTTAACCAAAATTGAGCACCGTAATTTCCGTTAGAACTATTGGTAGGGGTAGCTACATAGTTGGACCAACTTTCGTTAAACAATTGTTCGCCATTCCAGTTTCCTTTATGTAAATACAATAATCCAAATTTCGCCCAATCTCTCGTAGTTGCCCAACCGTAAGACGAACCTACAAAATTTCCTGCCATATCAGTTTCCACCAAAGCGGAGTTCATGCCGATTTTATCCAATAAGCTACTGTACCAAAAATCTAAATAGTCCTGATGCGTTTTGAATTGTTTTCTCAAAATTCCTGACAATAAATTTGTCGTTCCCGAAGAGTAATTCCAAGTGTTATTAGGTTTTCCAACAAAAGGTTTGTCAATTTGTGATTGCGTCATATCTTCAGCCATAAAAAGCATTTTAGTTACATCCGATATTTTCCCATAATCTTCTTCCCATTCTAAGCCAGAGTTCATGTGTAGCAAATCATTAATAGTAATTCTGGAACGTTCATCAGTTGCCCATTCGGCAATTGGAGCCGGTTTTATAATATCGATTTTTCCTTGTTTTTGCAGAATTCCGAAATAGGTTGCCGTCAAACTTTTGGTCATGGACCAACCTAAAATTTTCGACTTTTTATTGAAACCTGTATCATATTTTTCAGCTATGATTTTATCTTTATAAATCACGATTACCGAACGGGTGCGCTTATCTTTTATACCTTTTTTATCAAAAGCATTAGCGACAGCAGCATTTAGTTTAGCATAATCAATGTTAGAAAACACGGTATCATTTTGTTCATTATTTCCATAAGGAAACGTCAAATTGCTTTTAACAAAATTTCTTTTTGGAACTTCATAGGGTTTTGAAACGTTGAAATCATCATTGATTAATGTTGCTCCTAAACCTTCACGGTAAATGGCTTTCCGTGTTTTTAATCCATAAACACTAGAAGTTACAAATCTTTGCTCGTCCTCTATTTTATTCGTTGCCCAGTCTATTTTATCAATATCATTGTCGCCTTGCTGAATGGTTTCCAGGCTTCTACCATCAATAAAATGTCCGGATGCCACACTTTTAGCAGAAAACCCAGAAATTAAATCGAGTTGAGGATAAATGGATAATCGTAAATAAACAAGTAAAACGAGAAGGACAACACCTAAGATTTTAAGAACTTTTTTCATGTTAATAAATTTAAAGCAATTTATAAAAATAAAATCTTGGCAACTATAAATAAATCATAAATATTCTTGAATTCGTAGTATTGTCCACTACCTTTTTTCTACTTTTGTATTTAGATTTTTCTAAATAAACAGATGTTAGACATTCAAAAAATCAGGGCTGATTTCCCAATACTTTCCCAAAAAGTTAATGGCAAACCGTTAGTCTATTTTGATAACGGGGCAACTTCACAAAAACCACAAATTGTGATTGATGCGATTTCTAAATATTATAAAGAAATCAATGCCAATATTCACCGTGGTGTTCATACGTTGAGCCAATTAGCAACTGATGCCTACGAAGAGTCGCGTGGCAAAATCCAAAAACACCTTAATGCAAAACAACCTTATGAAGTAATTTTTACCTCAGGAACCACTAATGCTGTTAATGCCATTGCCAACGGTTTTGCTTCGATTTTAAAAGTTGGCGATGAGGTTTTGGTATCTGCCTTAGAACATCATAGTAATATTGTGCCTTGGCAAATGCTTTGCGAAAGAACGGGAGCAACGTTACGCGTTATTCCAATGAATGACAAGGGAGAATTGATAATTGCAGAATATAATAAATTGCTTTCGGATAAAACTAAAATTGTAACCGTAAATCATATATCCAACGCATTGGGAACCATCAATCCTATTAAATATATGATTGATAAAGCGCATGAAGTTGGCGCTGCAATTTTAATTGACGGCGCACAAGCGGTTCCTCATTTAAAGCCCGATGTTCAAGAGTTAGATTGTGATTTTTATGTGTTTTCTGGACACAAAATTTGCGGTCCAACAGGCATTGGAGTTTTATATGGTAAAGAAGAATGGTTACGCAAATTGCCCCCATATCAAGGCGGAGGTGAAATGATAGCCACGGTTTCGTTTGAGAAAACTACGTATGCTGATTTGCCTCATAAATTTGAAGCCGGAACACCAAATATCGAAGGCGGAATTGTGCTGGGCACAGCAATTGATTATCTTAATGAAATAGGTTTTGAAAACATTGCGCAATATGAACATGAATTGCTAGAATATGCGACAGAAAAACTGTTACAAATAGTAGGATTAAAAATTTTCGGTACTGCAAGAGAAAAAACTTCCGTAATTTCGTTTAATATTGATGGAATTCATCCTTATGACATTGGCACGATTATAGATAAATTAGGCATTGCAGTAAGAACTGGACATCATTGTGCGCAGCCAATTATGGATTTTTATAAAATCCCAGGAACTATAAGAGCAAGTTTCGCGTTTTATAATACCAAGGAAGAAATAGATTTAATGGTTGAAGCAGTTAAAAAAGCAAAAATGATGTTATCTTAAAAATAAAAAAATGAAAGCAATCTCTTTGATTTTACTTACCATTTTCCTTGGAAAAAGTTGTACTCACCAAGTGAAAAATGACATAAAAAACACCACTATTCAATACACTGCCTCGACACGTGGTTTTTTTCAAAAAATAGTCGTGGCCAATCAAAAAGCAACCATTTCTAGAGACAGAAATGGCAAAGAAGCCCCAAAAGAAACAACAATTTCAGATGCTGATTGGAAAGAACTAGTTGCTGCTTTCGAAAAAATAAATTTAGATGTATTACCAAATCTAAAAGACCCAACACAAAAACGATTTTATGATGGAGCGGCCATTGCTCATTTGAAAGTTAGTTATCAAGATAAAAATTATGAAACCAAAGATTTTGATAACGGATTTCCGCCGCAGGAAATAGAAATACTAGTCAATAAAATTGTTTCTTTGGCCAAAGAAGAGTAACATGGAAATAAATTCACTATAAATGACAATAGAACAAATACAACAAGACATAGTTGATGAATTTTCCATGTTTGACGATTGGATGGAGCGCTATGAATACATAATCGAACTCGGAAAAGGATTGCCAATTATAGAAGAACAATACAAAACAGAGGATAATATTATCAAAGGTTGCCAGTCGAAAGTTTGGGTTCATGGAGAACAAAATGAAGATAAAATAGTCTTCACTGCCGATAGTGATGCGATTTTAACCAAAGGAATAATCGCCATTTTAATTCGTTCATTTTCCAATCAAAAAGCAGCGGATATTTTGGAAGCTAATACGAATTTTATAGATGAAATTGGATTAAAAGAACATTTATCGCCTACACGCGCCAATGGTTTAGTTTCGATGATAAAACAAATAAAAATGTATGCTTTGGCATTTAATGATAAATAAATAAAGTTATGAAGTTTATTATAAAAATTGTAATTTGTTTTAGTTTTTGGAATGGTTTTACTCAAGTTGTTTTCGAGAAAATGCCTAATGAGGCAAAAGAAATTCATTTTGTGTATCAAAAGAAATCAAATTATGTAATTAATGATGAAGGAATTTTTGCAGACACATTATTACTAAAAATTGATTTTCCAGATTTGAAATATACTTTAAGAAAGCATCCCAAAGACTCTACCATTATTTGCGGGTTTTCAACATTAAAGAAATTGGGGGATATTAATAAACCAAAACTAAAAGGAATATTATATCATACAAACGAAACAATATATGGAATACATTTTATTCCCAGTAAAAAAACAGTTTTTAATGTTGTTAGAGGTGATGAGGAAACCAAAATGATTTTTAAAAAATATTTCAAGGAAAGGTTTATAAATTTTGAATATAGAGAAGAGTTTGATTTTGTAAATAAGACAGAAAAAATAAAATTCCCAAATGTTAATTATGACCGTACTTTTACTGAAATTTCTAAAAAAATCGAATTTCAAAAAGATGAGAGCGTAGGATTTTATTCTGAAATCAATAAAGGAGTTTTGTTTAACAACGTAGTTTTTTTCAATAATGAATTGTCTAAGTTTATTAGCCCTATTTTATTTGCTAACAGTAAATTTGGAGTTGAAAAACTTGAAACGATAATGAGAACAATTACATTAAAATCAGTCACATACAAATAATTATGGAAGAATTCAAAGACGAAATCAACTTAGGAGAGAATGTGGTGAAAACCTTAAAAGGCATTTATGACCCAGAAATTCCTGTGGATATATATGAGTTAGGATTAATCTACGATGTGATGATTAACGAAGACAACGATGTAAAAGTTTTGATGACTTTAACTTCGCCTAACTGCCCTGTGGCAGAAACATTACCTCGCGAAGTAGAAGAAAAAATCCAAAAAATAGATACGGTAAAATCTTGTGAAGTAGAAATCACTTTTGACCCACCCTGGAGCAAAGATTTGATGAGCGAAGAAGCGAAGTTAGAGCTTGGGATGTTATAAAATGCAAGATGAAATCGTAAATAAAGTTGCTAATTCTGCACTCGAAGTTTTCGATTTGGAAGATTATTATCCATTAGGTATTCGAACACAAATTGATATTTCACGATGGCTACTTGAAGGATTTCTGCTTAAAGAAAAAGACTTCCGCGAAGCATTGAAAAACTATGATTGGGCACAATTTCAAAATCACTTTGTGGCTATTCATTGTTCTACGGATGCTATAATTCCGGCTTGGGCAACAATTTTAGTTACAACATATATTTCCCCTTTTGCAAAAAAAGTAGTTTTAGGAAATCTCAATGATTTAGAAACATTTCTTTATCAAGAAATTTTATCTAAAATTGATTACACAAAATACCAAGACAAATCAGTTATCTTAAAAGGCTGTTCTAAAAAACCTGTTCCCGAAAGTGCTTATATTATGGCAGTTCAAAAACTGCAGCCTTTTGCCAAGAGCATAATGTATGGTGAAGCCTGTTCAGCAGTTCCGCTTTATAAAAAGAGCAAATAGCTTTTCTAGTTATTTTATAAAAAATAAAATTTTAAACATTTTTTATCTAAATGCTTGTTCTAAATCAGCTAATAAGTCATCTATATCTTCAACACCTGTGCTTAGTCTAACCAAGTCATCGGTAATTCCTATTTCCTTACGTTTATCTTCAGGAATGGAAGCGTGTGTCATTAGTGCTGGGTGATTTGCCAAACTCTCTACTCCACCTAAAGATTCTGCTAAAGTGAAAACTTTTAATTTTTCTAAAAAAGATACAGCATCAGCTTTTTTTCCTGATTTGAATGTGAAAGAAACCATACCTCCAAAACCGCTCATTTGTTTTTTAGCAATATCATGAAACGGATGACTTGGTAATCCCGGATAATAAACCGTTTCCACTTCCGGATGATTGCTTAAAAAAGCAGCGACTTTTTCCCCGTTTTCACAATGTCTTTGAACCCGCAAATGCAGGGTTTTAATTCCACGTAAAACTAAGAAACTATCCATTGGGCCCAAAGTTCCTCCCGTAGCAAACATTTGAAAATGCAATTGATCACCAAGAGCGGCATCTTTAATGACTAATGCTCCAGCAATGACGTCACTGTGTCCGCCAAGATATTTTGTGGCAGAATGCATTACGATATCAGCGCCTAAATCTAATGGTTTTTGCAAATAAGGTGTAGCAAACGTATTGTCTACTGCAAAAAGAATGTTGTGTTTTTTAGTGAGCTTGGCAATTTCAGCAATATCTGCTAATTTCATTAATGGATTTGTTGGTGTTTCTGCCCAAACTAATTTGGTATTTTCATTAATCAAAGATTGGAACTTTTTCATATCATTCATATCCACAAAATGAAACTTAATGCCACTATCTTTGTAAATTCTTGTGAATAAACGATAAGTTCCACCATATAAATCATCCATAGCTATGATTTCATCACCTGCTTTAAAAGAACGTAACAAGCAATCGGTTGCTGCTAATCCTGAAGAAAAGGCCAAACCACGAGCACCATTTTCTATGCTCGCCAAAGCATCTTCCAGTGCTTGACGCGTTGGGTTGGCGGCACGAGAATATTCATATTCGCCTACAGGTTTTCCTGGGGAAACTTGGGCATAGGTTGAGGTTAAAAATACCGGCGGCATTACAGCTCCAGTAACTTCTTCATGGTGTTGATTGCCATGTATAACTTTGGTATTGAATTTCATTTGTATGAATGTTTTTGGCAAAGATATTTTAAAAATTAAGATGACAATAATCCTTTGACGGAAGATTAGTAGTCATAAAAAGTTTTACTTTTGTAAAAAGAAATTTATGACCAACAAAATATACTATCTCGCTTCTTGTGATACTTGTAGAAAAATCATAAAATCATTGCCAAAAAGTGTCGATTTGGTGTATCATGATATAAAACAAGACCCAATAACCGCAAGTGAATTGGAATACATGAAGACACTTTCTGGCAGTTACGAAGCTCTTTTTAGTAGAAAAGCGCAACTCTATAAATCACTGGATTTAAAAAATAAATCGTTGACCGAAGAAGACTATAAAAAAAATATTTTAGAACATTATACTTTTTTGAGTCGCCCGGTTTTTATTATTAATAATAAAATTTACATTGGAAATTCGCAACAAAACATGTTGCAAGTATTGAAAGTGTTGGAAAATGTCTAGAAGAACTTTAGCACTTTTTGCGGCAACATTAGTTGCTATAATTTATGGTGTAACCTTTACTATTGCCAAAGATGTAATGCCAAAATTCGTTCTCCCATTTGGATTTATCACGATGCGTGTAGGGGGTTCAGTAATATTATTTTGGTTGGTTTCTATTTTCGGGCCTAAAGAAAAAATTGAAATTGGAGATTTTCCCCGAATTATTGCCGCCGCCTTCTTTGGCGTGGCTTTAAACATGCTTTCTTTTTTTAAAGGTTTAAGCTATACCTCTCCGATTATGGGTGCCGTTTTAATGGTAACCACACCCATGATTGTATTAGTTCTTTCAGCATTAATAATAAAAGAACGCATGAAAAAGCGAAAAGTTTTTGGTCTGCTTTTGGGATTGGCAGGAACCATAACTTTAATTCTCTACGGAAAATCGGTAGCAAATGCCCCTAACGCCTCTTTGGGTAATTTATTGGTTTTTACCAATGCTTTTTCTTATGGTATTTACTTAGTAATCGTTAAGAAATTAATGGATAAATACAATGCTTTTACTTTTGTAAAATGGATTTATACCTACGGATTTATAATGGTTTTACCTTTCGGATGGAATGAATTTCAGGCTATTCAATGGGCTATTATTCCAATGGATATTCTCTGGAAAATTGGATTTGTAGTAGTTTTTTCTACTTTTATTACCTATTTATTCAATTTACTTTCCATGCGGGAATTATCCCCAACTACAATTGCAGTTTTTGTTTATTTGCAACCATTTTTCGCAACCGTTTTTGCAATGAGTTTAGGAAAAGATGAGCTTACATGGGTTAAAATAATTTCGGCAGTTTTAATTTTTACAGGAGTTTATTTGGTTACTAAAAAAAGTAGGTAGTCGCGGTTTTCAGTTTTCAGTTTTCAACATAGAAATTACTATTCCTTAATTATAAAAAAGCTAGATTAATTTTGTTTATTTTTATAATGTAAAGTATATTTGTCTTTTAAATAAGTTAACTTTACTAATTAAACCTTTTTTATGTCAACACAAATTAAATTATTACCCTATCACTTTAAAAAAATTGGAGTTTTATTAATCCTAATCACTTTTATTTTAGCAGTAATTTTAAAAGTTTTCCATTTTGATGATTATTTTAACAAAAAAGTATTAGGTACTGTTATTATAGATTTATTAATAATTTTTTGTTGTATGATTATTTTATCAAGAGATAAAATAGAAGACGAAATGACAATTTTTATTCGTTTAAAAGAATTTGCAGGAACTTTTTTTGGAATGGTTGCAATGGTAATTGCAAGAAATATTATGGATATTGCTTCGGGTGAAAACCCTAAAGACTATTCAGCAACGGAACTAATCTTTGCAATGTGTTTTTTTCATTTGACTTTTCATTACGTTAATTTATGGAAAAACAAAAAAGCAAATAAAGAATAAAGTGTGAAAAATTATATCAAAGTTGAAAGAGCCAAGATAAACATAACTCAACAAGAGTTAGCCAATGCTGTTCAAGTTTCTAGACAAACTATAAATTCAATAGAAACTCAAAAATATGTTCCTTCTACAATATTATCATTAAAAATAGCATTGTTTTTTAAAGTAGCCGTTGAGCAACTTTTTGAATTGGAGATAGAAGACTGACTAGAAAACTGTAAAGTGCCACTGCGACTGCTAACTTTTTAAGTATATTTGTAACTATTAGAAAACACACGAATGATACAATCCATGACTGGTTTTGGTAAAGCCACTTTGCAATTACCAGCCAAAAAAATTACAGTAGAAATAAAATCGTTGAACTCAAAAGGGTTGGATTTGAATACCCGAATGCCTTCTGTTTTTCGTGAAATGGAATTGGGTTT
>CALPPS020000007.1 GCA_943325515.2 Flavobacterium psychrophilum | reverse complement strand
TTGACTATTTATGGAAGTAAAGGAACCTAAAACAAAAACTGTGATAGGTACAAAAAATATTTTCTTCATGATTTTAAATTAAACATGCAAATATAAAATATTTAAAACGGTTCATCCCGAAACTTTTGTGGAAAAAGAAACTTTAAATTTGTTTATTCTTACTTATATAACGAATAAATTTGTGGTTTAGTACACACATTAAATCAATGGAAAGAAAAATAATAAGAGTAGCTGCTTTCATGGGAATGACAGCTATAATTTTAGGAGCTTTCGGTGCTCATGCTCTGAAAAAACATTTGACAATTGAAGAGTTAGGAGCATTTGAAACAGGTGTAAAATATCAAATGTATCACGCTTTGTTTTTATTGTTTTTGGGACTAAATTCTTTTTTGGAAGAAAAAGCAAAAAAAACCATCTTATCACTTGTGATTTTTGGCGTAATTTTCTTCTCAGGGTCTATTTATTTGTTAGCTACTAAAACAATCTCAGGCATTAATTTCAAACCTATTGGAGTCATAACGCCTATCGGAGGAACCTTATTAATAGTGGCTTGGATCATTATTTTTTGGAAATATTTCCAACAAAAAAAATAATATCTCCAACAAAAAAATACTTTCTATAATTAAATTTTTACCTTTGTAGTTAGACTTATGGAATAACCCAAACTAATATATATGGATAACTACGCTCAATTTACGAAATCGATTTCGTTAGAAAAATATGGAATTAAAAATGTTTGCGAAATTATACATAACCCTTCTTTTGAAAAATTATACAGTGATGAACTTGATTCAAATTTGAAAGGTTATGAAAAAGGACAACCTACTGAACTTGGTGCTGTAAATGTAATGACTGGAGTTTTTACAGGAAGGTCTCCAAAAGACAAATATATTGTTAAAGATACTATCACTGAAAACACGATTTGGTGGAATTCTGAAAAAGCAGCAAACGATAACAAGCCAATTACTCCAAACACTTGGAATGCTTTAAAAGAAAATACAATCAATCAGCTTTCGGACAAAAAATTATATGTAGTAGATGCTTTTTGTGGAGCCAATAAAAACACCCGTTTGAAAGTGCGTTTTATTATGGAAGTAGCTTGGCAAGCGCATTTTGTCACTAATATGTTTATCCGTCCAACAGAAGCAGAGCTAGAAAATTTTGGAGATCCAGATTTTATAGTATTAAATGGATCTAAAACTTCATTCAAAAATTATGCAGCCCATGGTTTAAATTCTGAAGTTTATGTAGCTTTCAATTTAACTGAAAAAATGCAGTTGATTGGCGGTACATGGTATGGTGGAGAAATGAAAAAAGGAATGTTCTCAATGATGAATTACTACTTGCCATTACAAGGAATTGCATCAATGCATTGTTCTGCCAATAAAGGAGCTGATGGCGATGTTGCTATTTTCTTCGGATTATCGGGAACAGGAAAGACAACCTTATCAACAGATCCTAAACGCGAGTTAATAGGCGATGATGAGCACGGATGGGATGATGAAGGAGTTTTTAACTTTGAAGGAGGGTGTTATGCCAAGACAATTGATTTAAGCAAAGAAAACGAACCCGATATTTTTGCTGCCATAAAACGCGATGCGTTGTTAGAAAATGTAACCGTGAATGCTTCTGGAACCATTGATTTTAAGGATGGCTCAGTTACTCAAAACACAAGAGTTTCTTATCCAATATATCATATACATAACATAGTTAAGCCAGTTTCAAAAGCGGGTCATGCTACTAAAGTAATTTTCTTAACTGCTGATGCTTTTGGTGTAATGCCTCCAGTTTCCAAGTTAACTCCCGAACAAACTAAATACTATTTCCTTTCGGGATTTACAGCAAAATTAGCAGGAACAGAACTGGGCGTTACACAACCTGAACCAACATTTTCCGCTTGTTTTGGGAAAGCTTTTTTATCCTTGCATCCAACAAAATATGGAGAAGAATTGGTTAAGAAAATGGAACAACACCATGCAAAAGCTTACATGGTCAATACGGGTTGGAATGGAACCGGAAAACGAATTTCAATTAAAGATACAAGAGCTATTATTGATGCAATTTTAGATGGTTCTATTGAAAAAGTAGCATCTAAATTGATTCCGGTATTTAATTTAGAAGTTCCAACAACATTGCATGATGTAAATTCAGCCATTTTAGATCCAAGGGATACATATGAAAATACCACAGATTGGAATTCCAAAGCTACAGATTTAGCTTCAAAATTCATCAAAAATTTTGCTCAATATATGGATAATTCAGAAGGACAAAGTTTAGTGAAAGCAGGACCGCAATTGTAAAAAGCAACAAAAAAATTTAATTAAACCGAAAAAGCCATTCAATTTTGAATGGCTTTTAATATTATAAAAAATAAATGTTTATTTTCCTTTGTTAGCGTCAGCAATATATTTTTCCAAAGCCATTGTCATAGAGGGCGTTTCAGGCGTTGGTGCTAATATATCAATACGTAAACCGTGTTCCAAAGCTTCTTTTTGAGTCGTGCTTCCAAAAACTGCAATACGTGTATTGTTTTGTTTGAAGTCAGGAAAGTTTTTGAATAACGATTTTATCCCTGTAGGGCTAAAGAAAGCTAAAACATCATAATATACATCTGCTAAATCAGACAAGTCACTCATTACTGTTTTATAAAAAGTAGCTTGTGTCCAATCCACTTTTAAACTATTTAAAGTGTGAGGAACATCAAAATTTAATTGGTCTGAAGCAGGCAATAAGAATTTTTCCTCTTTATATTTTTTGATTAAAGGGGATAAATCCACAAAGTCTTTTTGACCAACATATATTTTGCGTTTTCTGTACACCACATACTTCTGTAAATAGAAAGCAATAGCTTCAGATTGACAAAAATATTTTAAGTCTTCGGGAACCTTATAACGCATTTCTTCAGCTACTCTAAAAAAGTGGTCAACAGAATTTCGACTAGTTAAGATAATAGCCGTAAAGTTATGTAAGTCAATTTTTTGAGCCCTAATATCTTTTGCATTAACCCCTTCTACGTGAATAAATGGACGAAAATCGATTTTTACCTTATGCTTTTGTTGTAATTCAAAATAAGGTGAATTCTCTACTTTTGGCTCTGGCTGTGACACCAAAATTGTTTTCACTTTCAAATTTGACATTTTAATGCGCTAAATTTTTTGTAATCAAATAATATATAAAATAGTACGGTGCTATTTCAAGTGCGCAAAGATACAAAATAAAATAAAACACTTTACTAATTAATAAATTTTGATAAACCTTCAAGGAAACTAGATAAGTAAACAAGTTTGTTATTAAAATCAAACTAATAACAATAAAAAACAAAACATTTGAAGGGTTGTTATTGTAAAATAAATAAATGTTTATGGGAAGTAAAAGGATACCGATAAATGTTCTATAACTTACTTTTTGCAGATTAAGTTGCTCATTGAATTCTTCAATGTTAAATGTGGTAGCAATAATTTTTTCGATTAAAAATTTTGAAAGGACAAAAATTCCAAAAAAAGTAAAAATCCTAATAAATAGTATCCAATCTGTTTTTGAAATATACCCTAATTGGTGCAGTAATAATTGAATAAAAAAAGAAAACGATATTATTTGTACAATAAATAACAATATTGTAAAACCGCTCTTTAAATGAGAAGTATCTTTATATACTTTTATATATTTATCAGAAACTAAAATCCTCAAGAAATCATTAAATCGAGTTTCAAAAGCCGCTTTAGTAATTGCAATCAAAGCAAACGAAAAGATAAACAGATAGGTTGCCCAATCTTTGTTCTCCATTATTCTTGGCTGTAAAACATTTTCTATCATAATCTTGGCAAAATTACTAATTTTTTAATTGTTAAATTATTATAAAATTATTAAGATAGTACTTTAATAAAAAGTTTATTTTTGTAACAGAGTTTGACTACATTTTATGAGCGACAGCATTGTAATTATTCCAACCTATAATGAAATTGAAAATATCGAATCTATTATTAGAGCGGTGTTTTCATTACAGAAACAGTTTCATATACTAATCGTTGATGATAACTCACCTGATAAAACGGCAGATAAAGTAATAGAATTACAACAAGAATTTCCAAATCAATTGTTTTTAGTTAAGAGAACCAAAAAAGCGGGTTTAGGTACCGCTTATGTGCATGGTTTCAAGTGGGCTTTAAATTCTAATTATGAATATATTTTCGAAATGGATGCCGATTTCTCTCATAATCCCACGGATTTAGAAAAGTTATACAATGCATGTTACAAAAATGGAGCAGATTTAGCCATTGGTTCTCGTTATGTTACTGGAGTTAATGTAGTAAATTGGCCTTTAAGTAGAGTATTACTTTCTTATTTTGCTTCGGTTTATGTGAGAATGATTACAGGAATGAAAATCATGGATGCTACCGCTGGATTTATATGTTATCAAAGAGAAGTGTTAGAAAAAATAAATTTGAACAGTATCAAATTTATAGGATATGCTTTTCAAATAGAAATGAAATATAGAGCTTTTGCTAAGAATTTTAATATTCAAGAAGTACCAGTTATTTTTACTGATAGGACCAAAGGGCAATCCAAAATGAGTGGAGCTATCATTAAAGAAGCCATTTTTGGTGTTATTTATCTCAGATTTAGAAAATTTTTAAACCATTTATAATAAATCAAATGAATACCGTTTTAATTAAGAATGCCAAAATTGTAAATGAAGGAAAGCTATTTGAAGGCGATGTTTTGATTGAAAACGAATTTATTGTTGAGATTGCCGAGAGGATTAGCCCAAAACTTGCCAGTTGTAAAATCATTGATGCCGAAGGAAGTTATTTAATTCCTGGCGCTATCGATGATCAAGTTCATTTTCGCGAACCAGGCCTTACTCATAAAGGCGATATCGCTTCTGAGAGTAGAGCAGCAGTAGCTGGTGGAATTACTTCTTTTATAGAACAGCCCAATACAGTCCCTAATGCAATTACTCAAGAAATTTTAGAGGAAAAATATCAAATTGCAGCCAAAACTTCCTATGCCAATTATTCATTTATGATGGGAGGCACCAATGATAATTTAGAAGAAATTCTTAAAACTAATCCGAAAAATGTTGCGGGTTTAAAATTATTCCTTGGCTCTTCAACAGGTGATATGCTAGTTGATAGTTCAGATTCTCTAGAAAAAATATTTTCTAGCACTAAATTATTAATTGCAGTGCATAGTGAAGATGAAACTACGGTCAAAGAAAATTTAGAGAGATACAAATTACAGTTTGGTGATGATATTCCAGTTAAATTTCATCCAGAAATTAGAAGTGTAGAAGCATGTTATAAATCAACGGTTAGGATAATAAATTTAGCTAAGAAAACTGGAGCAAGATTGCATGTTTTTCATCTTTCTACCGCAAAAGAATTGGATTTATTTACCAATAAAATTCCTTTAGAAAAAAAACAAATTACAGCTGAGGTTTGCATTCACCATCTTTGGTTTTCGGATGAAGATTATGCCACTAAAGGCAATCTTATCAAATGGAATCCAGCTGTTAAATCAGTTTCAGACAGAGAAGCATTATGGAAAGCTTTGCTCGACGATAGAATTGATGTTATAGCTACAGACCATGCGCC
The DNA here is from genome assembly GCA_943325515.2 of Flavobacterium psychrophilum. GTDB lineage: Bacteria > Bacteroidota > Bacteroidia > Flavobacteriales > Flavobacteriaceae > Flavobacterium > Flavobacterium psychrophilum_R. The sequence continues at coordinate 44,471 of CALPPS020000007.1, read as the reverse complement.
GCATACCTTAGAAGAAAAAAATCAGATATATACTAAAGCACCTTCTGGTGGGCCATTAGTGCAACACGCAGTTGTGGCTATGTTTGAAGCCCATCATCAAGGAAAAATCTCGATTGAAAAAATAGTGGAAAAAATGTGTCATAATCCTGCCAAGATTTTCAAAATAGAAAAGCGTGGATTTATTAAGAAAGGGTATTATGCAGATTTGGTTATTGTAAATACTAGTTTACCATGGAGTGTGAAAAAGGAAAATATTATAGCCAAATGCGGGTGGTCACCATTTGATGGCTATAACTTTAAATCAAGAATAACTCACACTTTTGTTAATGGAGAATTAGTATATCAAAATTTTAAAGTAAAAGAATCACCAGTTGGGAAACGTTTACTTTTTGACAGATAAAACCTTTAGGATGAGAAATAGCATAGTAATAATTTGTTTGATATTTTCGTTTTTCAGTTGTAATAATACAATTGAAAAACCTAAAAACTTAATTGAGAAAGATAAAATGATAGCTATTTTATATGATTTGTCTTTGCTAGATGCTTTGAAAAACCAATATATTGAGGGTGGTATCAGCAATCAAAAAGCAAATGACTATATCTATAAAAAGTATAAAATTGATAGTCTTCAATTGGTGCAGAGCAATAAATATTATGCTTCAGATATTGAAGAATATAAAAAAATGTATGAAGAAGTTAAAAGTAAATTAGATAAAGAAAATAACAATCTTGCCAATCCAAATCCTAATTCAATTAAGCCAAGCGATGATAAACCTAAAGTAGAATAGTTTATATAATTTCTTTTAACACAGTATCAATGCTTTGAAACTCATATTTCAAAGCATTTTTTATTTTTTCAGTACTGTAATTATCTACACTGTGAAGCGTGGTAGCAGCATATTTAGAAAGAGTTCTTTTTTTGCCAAAAAAAGTCGTTAAGAACCAATCAATTTTCCAAGCAATTCTAGTCATCCATGGTTTTGCATAATATTTTGCAGTTTCACAACCCATAGCGTTTGCTATAGTCGTTATAATATTTTCATAAGTATAATGTTCTGAAACCAATGAAAAACGTTCGCCATTTATAGCACTATTCATTACTTGAATCATTATTGTAACGACATCGGTAACGCCTATATAACCGGTTTGTCCTTTGGTATAAAATAACAGTCCATTTTTAATTTTTGTAAAAATAGCTCCACTTCCATCTTTCCATAGAGTTGAGCCTAAAATCACTCCAGGATTTAAAATTACAACAGCTAATCCTTCTTGAAATCCTCGCCAAACTTCAAGTTCGGCACCATATTTTGAAATAGCATAATCACTATGAAACATTTCAGGATTCCATTCGGAAGTTTCGGAAATAACCGTTTCATTTTGTGCCAAATCGCCCAATGCAGCAATAGAACTAACATGACAAAGTTTTTTTACTTTAAAATCAATACATAAATTGACAATATTGGCAGTGCCTTCGATGTTTGTTTTTCGGAGTAAGTCTTCATCTTTTGGGTCAAATGAAATCAACCCTGCACAATGATAAACATATTCAATGTTTTCGAAAGCAATCGTCAAAGAAGGGACATCAATAATATCTGCTTTAATCCACTCAATTTTGGAAAATAAATGTTCTTTGTGATGAAGATTAAAAAGTGATTTTGTTTTTTCGATAGCATTTATATTTCTATAAATAGCACGAATAGCGACTTCATTGTCAACCAAATGAAGCAATAAATGCGCTCCTACTAATCCTGTACCGCCAGTGACTAAAATCATGTTGTAAATTTACGAATTCAAAGTCGGAATTTGATACATTTTCAAATTTTCAAATTGACTAATTAAAACTATCTTTGCCCAAATTGATTATAAAATGACACGAGCCAGTATGGCGACTGCATCGAACACCAATAACAAATAGTATTTTAGTGAGATGAAAAATTTAGTAGCAGAATTACAATGGCGTGGCTTGGTTCATGATATTATGCCAGGAACTGAAGAACAACTTTTAAAAGAAATGACCACAACCTATATTGGGTTTGACCCAACAAGTGATTCGTTGCACATTGGAAGTTTAGTGCCTATTATCTTGTTAGTTCATTTAGGTAACTTTGGTCATAAACCTATTGCCTTGGTCGGAGGTGCTACTGGAATGATTGGTGATCCTTCTGGAAAATCAGATGAAAGAAATTTGCTTGATGAAGCTACTTTAGAAAAAAATGTAGCCGGAATTAAAGCCGTTCTATCTCGCTTTTTAGATTTTAATGCTTCGGCTGCCAATGCTCCGATATTGGTGAATAATTACGATTGGATGAAAGATTTTTCTTTTATCAATTTTGCACGCGATGTGGGAAAACGTATCACGGTAAATTATATGATGGCAAAGGATTCTGTAAAGAAACGTCTTTCTGCTGAAGGAGAAGGAATGAGTTTTACCGAGTTTACTTATCAATTAATTCAAGGTTACGATTTTCATCATTTGTATAAATCACACCATTGTTTGTTGCAAATGGGGGGTTCAGACCAATGGGGAAATATTACTACAGGAACTGAATTGGTGCGAAGAATGAATGGAGAAGGAGCAAAAGCCTATGCCATGACATGTCCATTGATTACTAAAGCTGACGGTTCAAAATTTGGTAAATCAGAAGGAGGAAATGTATGGTTGACGGCTGATAAAACTTCGGTATATAAATTCTACCAATTTTGGTTGAATACAACTGATGTTGATGCAGAGAAATACATCAAGATTTTTACATTTTTGGATGCAGCAACTATTGAAGCTTTAATTGTAGAACATCAAACAGCACCTCATTTGAGAGTATTACAAAAAAGATTGGCACAAGAAGTAACCACTTTTGTTCATGGAAACGAAGAATTAGAGAAAGCTATTTTTGCTTCCAATGCTTTTTTTAGCCCAACGATGGATGATTTGAAAAAATTAGATACTACAACTTTTTTGGAAGTTTTTGAAGGGGTGCCTCAAGCAGAAGTTGCCATTGTTGATATTGAAAATGGACTGGATATGATCGCAGCGCTTTCCGCTAAGACAGGTTTTTTGAGTTCCAATAGTGATGCTAGACGAGAGTTGCAACAAAATGCTATTGCACTCAATAAAGAAAAAGTAGCCATGGATTATAGTATTACAACCAAAGATTTGATCAACAAACAGTTTTTGATGTTGCAAAAAGGAAAGAAGAATTATTATTTGATAAAGGTTATATAACCATCAAGTTACAACCACGAATATCAGAATTATCAAAACGTCCCAATATTTCAAAGGAATTATTGGGATATTTTTTGCCCAAATCTTGCGTGGCAATAAACGAACAGGAATTGATATTCGCCAAATCAATCACATTTATTCCGCCAGTTTTGCCATAATTCACATAGGTTAAAGCATCTTCTGTATTACGGACTAAGATTTGCATCCATGAAGGACATTCAAAAATACCGTTTCCAAGTGAATACGCTTGTGATAAAAGTTCGGTCATGCCATATTCAGAATGAATACTTTTAACGCCAAAACCTTTGCATAAAATGTCATGTAATTCTTCACGAATGATTTCCTTACGTCTGCCTTTCATGCCCCCGGTTTCCATAATAATGGTGTTTTTGAGTTGGAATTTTTGTTTTTCAATTAAATCCAACAAAGCATAGGTCACTCCAATTAAAATTATATTTTGTCCAGCATTATCAAGCTCAATTAGTTTAGCAATCAACTCCTCATAATTATGCAGGTAAAAGCCACTGTGTTCATTATTTGAAAGTTCTATCAAATCTTTCACCATATAGATTAATGAAGAACCACTGCGTTCTAAATAGGATGGAAGTAATGCCAAAACAACAAAGTTTTCAATGTTTCCATAAAATTCCGAAAAAGCTAAACGGTAACTTTGTTCATATAATGAAATATCTGTCACCATATGTTGACTAGTTATCATTCCCGTTGTCCCGCTGCTAGTGAAAGTTTCTTGAATTGGGTTTGATGTAGAAACTATATCGTGACTTTTGAAAAACTGTATCGGCAAAAAAGGAATTTGAGATACCATTTTTACAGCTTGTTTATCAACTTTTAAGAAATGGCAAAACTCCTGATAAACTAAGTTGTTTTCATATTGAAAACGGAAGACTTTCAAAGCCATTTTTTCAAATTGCTTTTGGGATGAAATAGAAAATAGGTCTTGGGCAGAAATCATTTATTGAGATTATAAAACAAGTTCAGAATGAATGCAAAAGTAATGAAAATAAAAAAGCCCTAACTTTCGTTAGAGCTTAATACAGGATAAAAAAAATATTATTTGATAACTAATTTTCTTGTAACTGTTTTTCCTTCTTCAGTAATTTTAACTACATAAACTCCCGTTCTTAAAGCATTTACGCTCACGGCATTGTTATTTGTAGTAGTATTTAAAACTTGTTTTCCTAATACGTCAAACACAGTAACTGTTCTTTCAGCATTAGCAGCAGTTTCAATATATAAAGTACCGTTTGATACAGGGTTTGGATATACTTTTAAACCTGAGATGGCATTAAAACTTTCTGTAGATAAATAGACAGCACCAGGACTCTCAAACGAAATATTATCATAGCTTACAGTGGCGCCATTATAGGCTCTAAATTGAAGCAAAAACGTATTGGCTCCAACTGGCACTACTGATGTAACAGTTTTTTGCGTCCAAGTTGTTGCTTGTGGTAAATAGCCATTGTTAAATCTTAATGGGTCATCTGATGGCCCTGTTGTTCCCGCAGGATTAATAGGAGTAGTTGGAGTTATGCTTCCTGTATCATAGAAAACACTCCAAATTCTTCCTGTGTTTCCAGTAAGCCCGCCATCTGTTCTAACAGCTTTGTACCAATAGCTAATAGTAACTGTAGCACCTGGAACAACAGTAAATTTTTGGTCAAATCCTGTTGAAGCAGTAGCAACGTATCTAACTGAAGAATTATCATCTTGGCCATCGTTAGTAATAAGAGTAGGTAACGCATAACCTGAGCCAGTTGCAGACCAACTTTCTAATCCAGAACCAAAAGTAGGATTTTCAACTAAGTTTTGAGCAAATGAACTTATAGTCATTATGCATAAAACTAATAAAAAGTAATTTTTTTTCATTTTTTATAAATTTAATTAGATTACAAATATACTCACAAATTTTCTTTGCAGAAAAAAAGAATGTAAAAAAAATGATTAAATAAAAGTAAATTAATTAAAAGGACAACTACCTGACAATTAGTTTTCTGGTGGCAGTAGTTTCGCCTTCAGTAATTTTAATAATATAAACACCTGTAGGAATAGATGTAATACTTAACTCTCGGGAAGAAATTGTAGTTTGGAGTACTTTTTTTCCTAATACATCAAAAATCATGATGTCTTTATCCAAATTAGTTTTAGAAGTGATGTATATTTTGCCATTACTTACCGGATTAGGATAAAATCCTAAAGCGTCGTTTCCTTGTTGTTTTCCGTCTTGAGCAAAGCTAGCAAGAGAAAACAAAGAAAATAGTAAAGTAATATAAAAGTAATTCTTAGCCATAATATGATTTGGTTACTACAAATATATAAAAAACTTTTCAAATACTATACCAAAAAAAACATCTCGAGGTTTTCGAGATGTTTGTTAACTATTTTTTAGAAACTATTGACTATTGAATTAGGTTAACACTGCCAACAGTAGCCCATGATCCAGTAGTTAATAACGCTCCGGTAGCCATGCTTCCAGTAGTGAATTGTCCCACTGGGAAAATAATGCTGAACGAAGCATTTAAAGGAGCTCCAATTTGATTGTCTGTGTTAGTATAGGTGATATTAGTTAATTTAATTTTAGTTCCATTAACTTGATTAGTATTTGTAGTAGCATCCTGAATTTTAACCACATTGGCAGGATACAAAACAGCGCCTTCAGAATAATTTTTATATCCGTCAATAATTATATTACTAAAATCGCCATTTCCTTCTTTTTTGAATTGGAAAGCATCTACTTGAACATCACCCACAACTTCTGGGGTACAACCCGGTGCTCTTTTCAAAGTAATATTCGTCACTTTAGGCCAGTAATTGTTGTTTTGTCCAGAAGATTCAATTTCCATTCCATAGTTTCCTTTTGTTACTTGGTATCCATACCAGTTAGAATTGTTTTGACCTTGCCATCCATCTTGCCAGTCAAACGCATCGTCATAGTTTCCATAAGATATAGCGTTAGTCATACTAACGGTTCCTCCAAAAAATTCATAACCATCGTCAGCTCCTTTATAAGAAACTAAGTGATCTAAAATCGTTTCTGAACCACATGAATAAAAAGTAAATCCATTGTTTTCTTTAGTTCCGTCGGCCAATTTCGCGCCAGCATATTCTACACGCGCATATTTCAATGAACCACCATTATGTAATGGGTTAGAGCCTCCATAGGATAAGGAATTACCATCTTCAGACATCAAAGTAGTTAAATTTCCAGCTCCGTGGATAGGAGCATCACCATACATGATAATACCGCCCCAAGAACCTGGTATCCCTGATGCTTCTGTAAAAATTACCGGTTGTGAAGACGTTCCGTTCACTATTAATTTTCCGCCATTAAGAACCACTAAGGCATTATCTCCAGTTGTTTTGTTGCAAGTAACAGTCGAACCCGCTTCAAAAGTAACCGTAACTCCTGCAGCAATTTTCACAATTCCTTTCAATGTGTAATTACCAAACTCAAAAGTTTTGTTTTCAGTATAAGTGCCTGTGATTTCTCCTGTTGCAGGAGTTTGTACCGTAATAGTTTCGTTATCACTTATGGTACAACTTGTAAAAATGATGCTTAATAAAATAAAGCTTGCTACAATTTTTTTCATGTTATTTAAATTTAATTTGTTTTTATTATTTTGTTGTTGTGTTACTCGTTTAGAAGGTATAAGAAAAGCTCATAGAGAATCCAACGCCTTTTTTGTAAGACTCACGCGTACGAGAATTAGCGTCAAATTGAATCAAAGTTTCATCGTTATTTTTGCCTAATTCATAGTTACGGATAGGATTCAAAAGGTTGTTAACTCCAAATTTTAAAGCATATTTTTCAGATATTTTGCTGTTCCATATAAAGTCTAATTGTTGGAATGGTAATTCATAAATATGGTCATAACCAAGGGATCCAACACTATAAATGCGTTTTCCAAATACTCCGTAAACTAATGATACAGTATTGCTCCATGTGTCTTTAAAATTAAATTGGTATTTCAAATCAGAATTGATTAACCATTTTGAAGCTCCTTGAAGTTCCCTGTTTTTATGCGTCTCTGCTGCCGAACTAGCCGTTACTTTTGAATCCATTAATGAGGTGTTAAATCCTAATGAGAAATTAGTCAATCCTTTGTTTATTCTAGCTAAATCCAAAATCCCTTCAATTTCTATCCCATATAAATTAGCCTTAGTCGAATTCAAAAAAGTAGTAATAAAACCTCCAGCTTCACCTCTAAAAGTTCTTTCTATAGGATTTTCAAGGTGTTTTACAAATCCACCTACTACAAAAAGCTCTTTATTTGTTGGGAAAAACTCATATTTCAAATCAGTATTTATGTTGTCACTATTAACTAGTTCTTGATTTCCTTGAATAATAGTCCCATCCCCGTTGATGTAGGATATTGGAATAATCTCCATGATTATTGGCTTAGTATAATTTTTTGAAGCTGCAAAACGAAGGTTTGCTTTTTCAGTAGCAGCATATTTTATATTAATTGAAGGCAATACATAGTTTTTATCGGATTGGTATTTTTGGTAAGGATCAGAAAAACTTCCCAATAAACGGTAACGGATATCGCGATTAAATTTTTCAAATCGGAGCCCTCCATTTACTTCCCATTTTTCACCAAATTTCAACAACAGATTAGCATAAGCCGAATTGCTATTATCTACCATTTTAACTTTATAATTTGAATTCGAACTCTCTGAATAAGTAAATACTCCATCGATTAAATCTGAATTGATTTGGGCATCAAGGTTGTTTATCGGTTGGGTAAAACTACTGTTTCCACTAGTTTTAATAAAGCGATAAGAGGTTTTAGTATAACCACCGTTGCCATTATATCCAATAGCTAAATTGTTATGATTTTTACCAAATTTTAAGTTATATTCTAAAAAGCCAGAAGCAAACACATCTCCTGAAACATCTAAGTATTGACGGATAAAATTATTGCCTCCATAACTAACAGTTACTTCATCATTTTGTAATGACCCTCTAAAGAACTTTCTATCGGGTTGTTGATATGCAGTTCTGGCCATGGAAATACCTCCTTTTATAGTTTGAGATTTGTCCTCTTTTATGTTCAACTCCCCTAATAATTGAGAGTTTAAATAATCAGATTGCTCTAATTGATTCGTTCTTACAATAACATTTTTATTATCAAGATTGTTGTCAAACGCACCTACTTGATCTTCTATAAGATTGTCGGTAGAACGTAAATAAAAAGTGTTAGAGGTTAAAGCAAACCTTTTAGCTTTGTAATTAAAACTCAATAAAGTTGCCAAAGATGTTTTATAATGGCTAACTGTTTTAATAGTGTTGGTGTTGAAATTACCATTGATGCCAAATGTATTATCCTCTCCATTAGTTCTAGTATAACTGTTATCAGCATTAATAGATAACAAATAAGAGAATGATTGTTCGTTCTTGAATTTAAATTTTTCTGAATGTAAAACACCTATACTAGTGTTCAAAGGACTATTGATTTGGTCTACATCCCAACCCGATTTAAAAGATTTTTGTGCCTGCCCTGTAGTAAGTTGTTGATTTGATGGAACACTAGTTAATGCACTAGGCAAACTTCTATTGCCTCCCGCCAAACCAAATAAGCCTTTAGTTGAATTTGCTTCTTTTGAAATTAAAAAAGAACGTAAATTGTTGTCTGTAATATAACCAATCCCTATGCTTAACTTAGTTTGACTATTGGTGTTTTTGGAGGTGGCTACATTAAAAGTGGCACCAGCAAAATCTCCGGAGATACTAGGATTGAAAGTTTTGTAAACATCAATTACACTAACAATATCCGAAGAAAATAAATCCAACGGAATGATTTTTCGATAAGGATTGTTTGAAGGAACTGCCAAATCATTTACTAATAAATTATTGTATCTGTCTTCTAACCCACGAACAAATATTCCTCTTGAACCTACTTTGGTAATTCCTGTGATTTTGGTTAAACCTTGCTCAACATTACTAACTCCTTTTCTAGACATTTCTTGAGCCCCAATACTTTGTTTTATTTCTACTGATTTTTTTTGTTCTAATAGTAAGGTAGTTTCTTTCTCTCTGTTAACAGTGTTTTGAATTACCACATCCCTTAATTGATAACTACCTGAACCTAATGCTTTGTTCATAATGATAGTTTCACCAGCCTTCACCTCAATCTTTTCTTCTATATTTTCATAACCTACAAAGCTGAATTGAAGAACGTAACTTCCCGCTGCTACAGTAATAGAATATTTTCCTTTCTCATCAGTTGTAGTACCAATGGTTGTTTCTTTTAGTATAACATTGGCAAAAGGTAATGGGTCATTATTTACATTTTTATCAGTTAACGTTCCAGTAATTGTACCTTTGTTTTGAGAAAAACCTAGAATACTAATTAAAAACAGAGTTAGTGCTAATTTAAATTTCATTTTAGTTTTGTTTAATTTTTATACAAAGGAACCACCGATATGTAAAGAGCATGTTATCTAAATATTACCTTTATGCTATTTTATTATTACTAAATTGTAAACATATTAAATTACGATTAACTCGAGTTTTACTTTATATAATGATTTTGTATTATCTTTACCTTTACATTCACAAAAGCAATTGTGTTCGTTATGAAAAAAAAAGACATTAAGATTTTACTAGTAGATGATGAGCAAGATATCCTAGAAATAGTTGGATACAATCTTTCTCAAGAGGGTTATCAAATTGTTACTGCTACTAATGGTAAAGAAGCAATATCTAGAGCCAAAAAAGAGTTGCCACAACTTATCATTATGGATGTAATGATGCCCGAAATGGATGGCATGGAAGCATGTGAAGCCATTCGGAAAATGCCCGAATTAAATAATGTTATTATAGCTTTTTTAACAGCAAGAAGCGAAGACTACTCTCAAGTAGCTGGGTTTGACGCTGGAGCTGATGACTATATCACAAAACCTATAAAACCAAAATTATTAGTTAGTAAAGTAAAAGCACTACTACGCAGATTAAAAAGTGATGAACACGCCTCCGAAACATTAAACGTTGGTGGAATTGAAATCAACAGAGAGGAATATAAAATCATTAAAGATGGGACAGAAATTGTTCTTCCAAGAAAAGAATTTGAACTGTTTTATCTCTTAGCTTCAAAACCCGGAAAAGTTTTTAAACGGGAAGAAATTTTAGATAAAGTCTGGGGGAATGAAGTCATTGTTGGCGGTAGAACCATTGACGTACATATTAGAAAACTTCGCGAAAAAATTGGAGATGATTTGTTTAAAACCATTAAAGGAGTTGGATATAAACTTGAAGTGTAAATGAAAATAAATTTCAAAAAAACATATGCTTTTGCTTTAATTTCAACATTATATATCACCTTTTTTTCTACAGGCTTTCTTGCGGTTTTATTATGGTTTTTCCATGAGTTTTCAATGCCAATTATTTCTGTTTTTAGTTTTTCCATTGCCATTTTTTCCTTTTTTGTAATTCAATATAGAGTAGAGCGTTTTATCTATCGTAGAGTGAAAAAAATCTACGATGATGTTTCCCTTTTAGAGTCAACGTCATTCAGAAGTCAACCCATTACAACTGATATGGAAACTTTAACCAAACAGGTAAAAAAGTTCGCTACTGATAAAAAACTCGAAATAGAAACTTTAAAAGTTCGTGAAGAATATAGAAGAGAGTTTCTTGGGAATGTTTCACATGAATTAAAAACACCCTTGTTTACAGTGCAAGGTTATCTTTCCACACTGCTCGATGGCGCTATGAATGATAAAAGCGTTCGAAAAAAATACCTTGAAAGAGCAGAAAAAGGAGTCGAAAGATTAATATATATTGTAGAAGATTTAGATATGATTACCAAGCTAGAAATGGGAGATGTTAATCTAGAAATAACTAAATTTAATGCCGTTGAATTGGTTCAAAGTGTTTTTGATTTATTGGAAATGAAAGCGGATAAGAAAAATATCATTTTAATGTTTGATCAAAAATATAATAAACCAATAAATGTTTTTGCAGACCAAGATAAAATACAACAAGTTTTAACAAACTTGATCATGAATTCCATAAAATATGGAAAAGAAAATGGCACAACCGAAGTCACTATAGAAGATTTAGTTAATGATAAAATCATAGTTCGTGTTCGTGATAATGGAGAAGGAATTGAGAAACATTACATTCCTCGTTTATTTGAACGTTTTTTTAGAGTAGATAAAAGCGGGGCAAGAAGTGAAGGTGGCTCCGGTCTTGGGCTTTCAATAGTAAAACACATTATCGAAGCTCATGGAGAAAAAATTTATGTAGAAAGTGAATTTAATAAAGGTTCTGAGTTTTCATTCACTTTGGAAAAGTATCAATAGTTGTTTCCAATTTTCAGTTGCTTTAAATTGTTTTAATCCCTTATAAAATTCTATTTCTAATAAATTTTCAATCCGAAAATCATCTTGTTTAGCAAACGGAGCAATCCCATTTCTTTTGAGTCTTTTGGCCAAATATTCTTGTTCAAATTGGCCGGGTGTGGGAATAAAAAAAGCTTTCTTTTCTAATTTTGCCAAATCCATTATAGTGGTATATCCTGAGCGGCACAATACTATTTCACTTTCATTATAAGCATTTTCAATTTCTTTAGAAGTCATAAAATTGTAATATGTAGTATTTTTTTCAACATCTTTCTTTTGATTGTTTTCCACTTTTCCTTTAATAAATATCACTTTCCCATTATAATTTTGAAGTTCATGTATTATTTTTTCTTCCAGCAGCGTTCGCTGAGGTTCAGGACCCGATAGAATCACCATTAATTCGTATTTATAAACCAACTCTTTTTTCTCCAAACGACTTAATGAACCAAGGTATTTTAAATGCAAAGAACTGTTTCTCAAATGAGCTAATTTACCAGTCAAATTTGGACTTTCTTGAAAATCTGGAACCCAACATTCTGTAAATTTTTTTATAAAATGTTGATGTAATTTACTAGAAATCCAAGTAGTGTTTCCCGTTAAGACATTTAGTTGATGTGTTATAAAAACACTCGGCACTTTATTACTGTAAACCCCTAATCGATTATCAGAAACAATACCTTTTAAATCATATTTATTGACCAATTCTTTAATGAATTTTTTTTCTTTAAAAATAGCCAGAATTATTTTTGGAATATTTTTAATCAGCTTCCATTTGAAATCCTTGCCATCTTTTGCATATTCAATTTTATAAGAGGGTAATTCTAATGATTCTAAATGTGGAAATTCTTTTTGTAAAAGGAGCAAAGCAATTCCATCCGAGGCAATAATAGGGGTAAAGCCATTTTTTTCTAATTCTTGTATAATAGGAATACAGCGTGTGGCATGACCTAAACCCCAATTAAGTGGAGCAACTAGAATATTTTTTGTGATTGCTTTCAAGTGGTGAAGTTACAATATAACTTTGCAAAGTAAAAAAGATTTTGAATAGTTTATATTTCCTTAATTTTACAAAAAAATTAATTAGTGGGAAGTAAGAATAAATTAAAACGATTTAAGGAAAACGAAACTTTTGAAAACGTATTTCAACCAACAAGAGAAGAAGTAGTTAACAGTAATTTTCTTTTAAAAGGCAAATGGAATACTACTTTTTTCAAAAATGACAATCCTATTATCATTGAATTAGGTTGTGGCAAGGGAGAATATTCTGTCGGTTTAGCAGCACGTTATCCTGATAAAAATTTTGTTGGTATTGATATAAAAGGAGCAAGATTTTGGCGTGGTGCAAAAACTGCCGTTGAAGATGGAATGCATAATGTAGCGTTTGTAAGAACGCAAATTGAGTTAATCAATTATATTTTTGCCGAAAAAGAAGTAGATGAAATTTGGATTACTTTCCCGGATCCGCAAATAAAATATAAACGTACCAAACACAGAATGACTAACTCAGATTTTCTGAAATTGTATAAAAAAATCCTAAAACCAAATGGTGTCGTAAACCTCAAAACCGATAGCGAATTTATGCATGGTTATACTTTAGGATTGCTTCACGGCGAAGGACACGAAGTGTTATATGCCAATCATAATGTCTACAAAAATGAAGGAGCATCAGCAGAAGTTACTGAAATTCAAACTTTTTATGAGAATCAATATTTGGAGATTAACAAAGCAATTACTTATATTCGTTTTAAAATCAAGTAGATGAGTTTCTTATTGCCGCTTCTTTTTGGGTTTTTTATTTCTTTTTTGGCGGTTATACTTCCTGGATTAATTAATATGACAGGGGCAAAAATCAGTATGCAAGAAGGTAAAAACGAAGCTTTGAGTTTTGCTTTTGGCGCTTCTTTAGTGGTTTTTTTTCAAACCTTTTTAGCGGTGCTATTTGCTCGATATATTAATAAGCATCAGCAAATAGTTACTACGTTACAAGAAATTGGCATTTTTGTTTTTATAGGTTTGAGTATATACTTTTTTGGAATAGCTAAGAAATCAAAAAAATTAAATCGAAGTGTTAAAATCAAAGGGAAACCGAATCGGTTTTTCTTAGGATTTTTTTTATCAATGCTCAATTTTTTGCCCATTCCTTTTTATGTTTTCGCTAGTATTAGTTTAGCGAGTTTACGCTATTTTAGTTTTGAAAAAACTCAAATTATTTCCTTTGTTTTAGGGGTAGTTTTAGGCTCATTTTCTGTTTTTTATATTTACATAGTATCGTTTAAGTTAATTCAAAGCAAAACCGATTTTTTACTTAGAAATAGTAATAATATAATAGGTTCAGTGACTACCTTCATGGCAGTAATTACGCTGATTAAACTATTTTGCAAGTAATGGAAGATAATTTTTTTGAAAGAGTTTATGCTATTGTGAGACAAATTCCCGAAGGAAAAGTTACTTCCTATGGTGCCATCGCTAAAGCTTTAGGAACTGCTCGTTCTGCCAGAATGGTCGGTTGGGCAATGAATGCTTCGCATAATATAGAAGATGTTCCAGCCCATAGAGTTGTTAATCGAGTTGGTATGCTTTCAGGAAAACATCACTTTGATGGAACAAATTTAATGCAGCAATTGCTAGAAAATGAAGGAATCAAAATTATCAATAACCAAATTGTTGATTTTGATTTGCATTTTTGGCAGCCAAAAATTAGTAATCAGTAGCAGTTTGCAAATTAGTTATTTAGCAATAATCCCAAATTACAAAATCAATGAAACTTTTCCCTTCACCCTTTTCCCTTTTAACTATTTTCAAACTATCTTTGTAATCTAAATTCAGTTTAAATTAAAGTAACTGAAGATATTAATGATATCCAAAATGAAATTAGATAGAAAAGAAATTCTTGCCGCATTAGAAACCATTACTATTGCTGGCGAAGGCAAAAATATGGTTGAAAGTGGTGCTGTGAAAAATGTATTGACTTTTGGCAATGAAGTAATAGTCGATTTAGTGATTTCAACTCCTGCAATGCACATAAAAAAACGCGCAGAAGACGATATTATAAAATTGATACACGAGAAATTTTCATCTGACGCTGTTGTAAAAGTAAATATCAAAGTAGAAACGCCAACCCAAAACCCTAATCAAATAAAAGGTAAAGATATTCCTGGAATCAGCAACATTATAGCAATCGCGTCAGGAAAAGGCGGTGTTGGAAAATCTACAGTTACCGCAAATTTAGCCGTAGCGTTAGCTAAAATGGGTTTCAAAGTGGGAATTTTAGATGCCGATATTTACGGACCATCTATGCCAATTATGTTTGATGTAGAAAATGAAAAACCAATTTCTATAGAAGTTGACGGTAAATCTAAAATGAAACCTGTTGAAAGTTATGAAATTAAAATACTTTCCATCGGATTTTTTACAGCACCAAGTCAGGCTGTCATTTGGCGTGGTCCAATGGCTTCAAAAGCACTGAATCAAATGATTTTTGATGCTGATTGGGGCGAATTAGACTTTATGTTAATCGATTTACCACCAGGAACTGGAGACATTCATTTATCTATCATGCAATCACTTCCAATTACTGGAGCTGTAATCGTTAGTACACCACAAGCTGTGGCATTGGCAGATGCTAAAAAAGGAGTTTCTATGTTCATGTCTGATTCAATTAATGTTCCAGTAATAGGAATTATAGAAAACATGGCATACTTTATTCCAGAGGACACGAGCGACAGCGAACAAGAGAAGCAATTAACAAATAATAAATATTATATCTTCGGAAAAGAAGGAGCAAAAAACTTAGCAGAAGATTTAGGAGTGCCGTTTTTGGGAGAAGTTCCATTAGTGCAAAGCATTCGTGAAGCAGGAGATTATGGTCGCCCAGCAGCTTTGCAAACAGCGTCAATTATTGAAAGCATTTTTGAAAAAATTACAAGAAATGTGGTTCAAGAAACGGTAAACAGAAACGAAAGTTTACCACCAACAGAAGCTATCAAAATAACAACAATGGCTGGTTGTTCCGCCGTTAAAGTAAAATAAAATGAATACAGAAGAATTAACTTTAAGTATTGAAAAAGCTTTAAATGAAATCAGACCTTTTCTGAATTCTGACGGTGGAGATATTAGTCTGGTTTCTATAGAAGATGATAAACACGTTAAGGTACGTCTTCAAGGAGCATGTACTTCTTGTAGTTTGAGTATGAGCACTATGAAAGCTGGCGTAGAAACAACAATTAAAAAGTATGCGCCACAAATAGAAACAGTTCAAAACATAGCTTAAAAACAGTCTTAAAGTCAAAATCATTATATATCATTTTATGACTTTCGACTTTACAACTTTATGACTTAAAAATGATTGAAACAGATATACTAATAATCGGAGCAGGACCAACGGGGCTTTTTACTGTTTTTGAAGCAGGATTATTAAAATTAAAATGTCATATTATTGATGCTTTACCTCAACCTGGCGGGCAATTAGCGGAGTTATATCCAAAAAAACCAATTTATGATATTCCAGGTTATCCGGAGGTGCTAGCAGGTGATTTGGTTGCCAATTTGATGGAACAAATCAAACAATTTCAACCTGGTTTTACTTTAGCTGAAACGGCTGAAAACATTGACAAGTTAGAAGATGGAACTTTTATTGTAACAACTAACAAAGGCACAAAACATCATGCAAAAGCTGTTGCAATTGCTGGTGGGTTAGGAACTTTTGAACCGAGAAAGCCAGAAATTGACAACATAAGTTTCTATGAAGAAAAAGGAGTAGAATATTTTGTAAAAGATCCTGAACTGTTTAGAAACAAAAAAATTATTATTGCTGGTGGAGGAGATTCTGCCTTGGATTGGAGCATTTTTTTAGCTGATGTGGCTGAAAAAGTTACTTTAATACACAGAAGAAATGAATTTCGTGGCGCTTTAGATTCTGTTGAAAAGCTTCAAGAGTATAAAAAGCTAGGATTAGTAAATTTAGTTACACCTGCTGAAGTTATTAGTTTGCATGGTGAAAACCATTTGAATGCTATTACCATCTATAAAGATGGAAATTCAGAAATGATTGAAACAGATTATTTTATTCCCTTATTTGGTTTAACCCCCAAATTAGGTGCTATAGCTAATTGGGGTTTAGAAATAGAGAAAAATGCTATTAAAGTAAATAATGCTTTAGACTATCAAACAACAATTCCTGGCATTTATGCCATTGGTGATGTGAATATTTATCCTGGAAAATTGAAATTAATTCTTTGTGGTTTTCATGAAGCTACCTTAATGTGCCAAAGTGTGTACCAACGATTAAATCCAGGGAAAAAATATGTGCTGAAATACACCACAGTTTCTGGCGTAGATGGATTTGATGGTACACGAAAAGAAGCAGAGAAAGCCGTTGTAAAATCAATAGAATAAAATGCCACAAGACATTACCATAAAAATAATAGATCGCAAAGGAATTATTCACGAAGTTCAAGCGCCAACAGACATGAACTTAAACATTATGGAACTTGTTCGCATGTATGAATTAGCCGAAGAAGGAACCATTGGAATTTGTGGCGGAATGGCAATGTGTGCTTCTTGTCAATGTTATGTTTTAAATAATGTTTTAAAAACGCATCGCAATGATGATGAAGAGGCAATGTTATCAGATGCTTATCATGTTAAAGACAATTCTCGATTAGGTTGTCAAATTCAGATTACTGAAAACTTAGACGGATTGGAAATTGAAATTGCTCCAGAACAATAGTAATAAGGAAACTTGTATTATTAAGGAAGCAATAATTTTAATGAAGTTACACCAACTCCAAATTAGCTTCAATTTTTTCTTCTATTGCATCCCAAAGTCCAATTCTTTTTTCCAAGGCCTGTATAGATATTTCTTCTACTTCTTTCCACTTTTGAATGTCATCTTTACAAAGTTCTGAAATCATTTGTATGGCCATTGGCCCGTGTTCATCTGCATCTAATTCGATGTGTCTTTCAAAATAATAAATTAATTTTTCTAAATCTGTTTCGGGAAAGTTTTGTTGGAAATTTTTCAAAATTTCGGTGAACATAGTTGGAATTAAATCTTCTCTGCCAAATGTAAAAGCAGCAGCAATTTTATGCACTTTACCTTCTTCAATAACTCGGAAAGTAAAATCTAAAAAGGCTTTTATTTTTGGGTGTAAATCACTTTGTTTTATAGCAATAAAAACGTTTTTGGTTTGGATTACGTTTTGCAAAAAAGCTTCCAAATCAGTTGTTTTCGCACCACAACTTTTCATTGCTTCCATATACATTTCAAAATGACTTAATCTTCTTCCATCAATGGTTAGATCACTTTCTTCGGCCAAAACAATTTCGTTAATTAAATAACGAGCTTCAGTATATTCAGTGGCAAACCAGGGCGTTGTGGTACATGTCAATTTATTTTGTAAAGCTTTTAAAAGAGACATAAAATCCCAAACGGCATACACATGACATTCTAAAAATTTATGTAAATCATCTATAGTTTTAACCTTTTCGTAAAGCGAATGTTGTAATAGAAGATTTTTTTGTGGTTGAATTTTTTGGGTTATTGTCGAAAAGTCCATAGCTATTTTAATAATATATACGAAAAGTGAAAAAAATGTGTTTGCAATAGTGTACAAATATAAAATGCTTACCCGAAAAGAGAAGCATTTTTATATCAATTTTATCTATTGTTTAATCTTATTTAAAAGCAGGAATTCCAGTAATATCCGCGCCAGTTATCAATAAATGAATGTCGTGCGTTCCTTCATAAGTTATCACGGATTCTAAATTCATCATGTGACGCATTATAGAATATTCACCTGTAATTCCCATTCCGCCTAATATTTGGCGTGCTTCTCGTGCAATATGAATTGCCATATCAACATTGTTTCTTTTAGCCATAGAAATTTGTGCTGTTGTAGCTTTGCCTTCGTTTTTCAAAACGCCCAATCTCCATGTCAATAATTGTGCTTTGGTAATTTCGGTAATCATTTCAGCTAATTTCTTCTGTTGTAATTGTGTTCCTGCAATTGGTTTGTCAAATTGGATACGTTCTTTAGCATAACGCAAAGCGGTGTCATAACAATCCATAGCAGCTCCAATGGCACCCCAAGCTATTCCATAACGAGCGGAATCTAAGCACATCATTGGTGCTCCAAGACCAGATTTTCCTGGCAATAAATTGTCTTTTGGGACTTTAACATTATCAAAAATCAATTCTCCTGTAGCTGAGGCACGAAGTGACCATTTATTGTGAGTTTCAGGAGTAGTAAATCCTTCCATGCCACGTTCTACAATTAATCCGTGAATACGGCCTTCTTCATTTTTTGCCCAAACTACTGCAACATCAGCAAATGGTGAATTGGATATCCACATTTTGGCACCATTTAATAAATAGTGGTCACCCATATCTTTAAAGTTGGTAGTCATTCCGCTTGGATTCGATCCATGATCTGGTTCAGTTAAACCAAAACATCCCATGAATTCTCCTGTTGCCAATTTTGGCAGATATTTCATTCGTTGTTCTTCCGTTCCAAATTTCCAAATAGGATACATTACTAAGGACGATTGAACGGATGATGTAGAACGAACACCCGAGTCACCTCTTTCAATTTCTTGCATGATTAAGCCATAAGAAATTTGATCTAAACCAGCACCACCATATTCCTCAGGAATATAGGGTCCGAAACCACCGATTTCTCCTAAACCTTTAATAATTTGTTTTGGAAATTCAGCACGTTGCGCATAATCTTCAATGATTGGAGAAATTTCGCGTTTCACCCAAGCACGGGCTGAATCACGAACTAATTTATGTTCCTCTGTTAGTAAATCATCTAACAAATAGTAATCTGGAGCTTGAAATAAATCTGGTTTCATAAGAATGTATATTGTATAATGTAAACGGTATATTGTTTTACGAAAACGTTTGCAAAGCTACATAATCTTAATTAAAATGTTGTTGAACAATTGTTATAAATTTCAATTACATTTTTAAATAAAAGTCTTTAGTTAATGCTATATAATCTTCTGTGTATTGATGTCGCGCAGTTTCAATAACTAACTCATCGGCAGTTAAAACCGATAGTTCGTAGCGTTTGAAAGCTAATAAACTTCTTTTGACTTCAGTAGTTGGTGTGCCTTTTACGCGAGTAACTTTTATGGGATACAACTCAACTTCCGCACACAAATCAATAAATTTTTCTTCTTCTTTAAATGGAATTATTACGGCAAAAATCCCATTTTCTGATAATAACAAACGAACAGCTTCTATCAAATCTTCAAAAGGCATCGCTTCTTGAAAACGAGCTAAATCGCGTTGTGCGCTATCGGTTTTATAATTTTCAGAATAAAATGGTGGATTGGAAATAATTAAATCGTATTCGTCTTCTGGTTCGTCCAAAAATTCGTCTAAACCAGCATGGAAACAAAATAATCTGTCTCCCCAAGGTGAACTTTCAAAATTCTCAACACATTGTTCATAAGCTTCATCATTAATTTCTATGGCATCAATTTGCGCTGCATTACTTCTTTGCGCTAACATCAAAGATAAAATTCCAGTTCCGGCTCCAATATCCAGAATAGAAAACGGATTATTTTTAATTGGGCACCAAGCACCAAGTAAAACAGCATCTGTGCCTATTTTCATGGCGCAGCGGTCTTGTTGAACAGCAAATTGTTTGAATTGAAACATGTTAATTTAGTAATGGATAATAAATAATTGATTAATTAATGAAACACAAATAGGAGTCACAATTGTAATTATCAATTGTTAATTATTACTTATCAATTATAAATACATTTCAACAAGTCCTTCTGGTAAATCCATGATGACTTTTTTGTTTTTGCGGTCAATTTCAACTAGGAAATGGTCAATCATAGGAATTAATATTTCCACTGTTCCATTTAATACTTCAAAAAGGGGTTGAGCTGTAGTATCGTTTATGGAAACAATTTTTCCAAAAACACCTAAGCGCTTATCTTCAATTTCAAATCCTATTACTTCGTGAAAATAAAATTTATTGCCTTCAAGTTTTGGCAACATACTAAGCGGAAGATAAACATCACAATTAAGAATACTATTGGCTTCTTCTTCGGAGTCGACATCTTCAAATTGAACGCGAAGAAAGTCGTTTTTATGAAGGGCACTATTTTTAATAAAAAATGGAACCAGATTTTTGTTAAATTCAACAAATACTGATTCCATGTTTTCGTATAACTCGGGTTCATCAGTATCTAAATAGATAAGGACTTCCCCTTTGAAACTAAATTTTTTTGCAATTTTACCTAAATAGAAACATTCTTCTTTACGCATAATTGCTTGAAGTATTAAGCTTCTTTTTCTTCGCTGGTTTCTTCAGCTGCAGGAGTTTCTTCAGCTGCTGGTGCATCTTCAGCAACAACTTCAGGAGTTTCTTCAGCAGCAGGAGTTTCTTCCATAGCTGGTACTTCTTCAGCAACAACTTCAGGAGCTTCTTCTTCAGTAGGAGTTTCTACAACAGCTGGTGCTTCTTCAGCAACAACTTCTTGAGTTTCTTCTACAGTAACTTCAGCAACAACATCAGGAGTTTCTTCTGCTACAGTTTCTTCAACAGCAACCTCTTCTTCTACTTTTGCAGCTTCAACAGCGGCAGCAGCACGTTTGTCATTAGCCACTTTTTCTGCTTTCAAAGCTTTTGCTTTTTCTGCTTCTTGCGCTTTTGTCAAACCTTCTTTTTTAGCTGTAACTTTACCTGCTTTGTCTTCTAACCATTTGGCCAATTTAGCATCTGCTTGTTCTTGCGTTAAAGCCCCTTTACGTACACCACCATCAAGGTGATGTTTCATTAAGGCACCTTTATAAGAAAGAATTGCTCTTGCAGTATCGGTTGGTTGAGCGCCATTGTGTAACCATTGAACCGCTTGGTCAAGGTTTAAATCAATAGTGGCAGGATTGGTGTTTGGATTATAAGTTCCTAATTTTTCAAGGAATTTACCATCTCTTTTTGAACGAGCATCAGCTGCTACGATCCAGTAAAAAGGTTTTTGTTTTTTACCGTGTCTTTGTAATCTAATTTTTACTGACATAATCTTTTTGATTAATTTGAGGTACTCGACCTCGAGTTATTTAAGGGCGCAAATATAGTTTTTTTTAATAAATAAGCAATTGTAAAGTTGTTTTTTATCAAACAAATAAATTAAGACTAAACTTTAGCATTATTTTTTATACATAACATTAGCATTTTTGTATTAAAAAACTATTTTTGTGTTATAAAATTATAAACGTTATGAAAAGATTTTTGTCCCTTTTTATCATTGCTATTCTTTTTTCTTCTTGTCAAGAAGACTTAAAAAGCAACAATCCTGGATTTCAAGGGTTAAAAGATGATGTTTTTTGGAGATCAAATGACACAAAAGCTTATCTTGATGCAACTGGTAAACTGAGTATTGAAGCAATAACTCAATATGAACAAATAACACTTTATACTAGTAGTGCTAATGTTGGCACATATATATTAGGCACTTCAAATACTAATAATTCCGCTACTTACACTTCAAATTTTGGAGCTATCGATTTGCAATATGCTACAGTTGCAGTGCCTGGTCCGGTTTCAAACATTAGTTTAAATAATAGTGGTACCGGTTATTCTAGTGGCACATCTGTTGCAACTACTGGCGGAACAGGTAGTGGATTAACAGTCAATATAGTTGCTGATGCTTCAGGCATTGTAACAAGTGTAGCTGTTTCTTCTCGTGGTAATGCCTATCAGGCTGGAGATTTAATTACTGTTGTTGGAGGCAACTTGAATTGTAAAATTCTAATAGTAAATGTTCAAAATAGTAATGGTGAAATAAAGATTACCGAATATGATAATGTAAACATGACTATTTCCGGTAAATTTAAATTCAATGCTGTCAATGCTAATAATAGTCCTTTTGGTGGCCCAATTTTAAATTTTCAATATGGAGAATTTTATAAAATTCCCATTTTCCCATCTATATAAATTTAAGTTAGAAAAAAACACAAACCATCTTCGGATGGTTTTTTTGTTAATATTTTAATAAAGTCCAAATTAAAAGCAGTTTACAGTTTTAATTAGGTTACCTTTGAAGCTGAATTTTAAATATAAAATATGAACATTTTTGTTGGGAGTCTTCCGTTTTCTATAGACGATGCAGACTTAAGA
This sequence comes from Flavobacterium psychrophilum, assembly GCA_943325515.2. Classification (GTDB taxonomy): domain Bacteria; phylum Bacteroidota; class Bacteroidia; order Flavobacteriales; family Flavobacteriaceae; genus Flavobacterium; species Flavobacterium psychrophilum_R. The sequence continues at coordinate 21,746 of CALPPS020000007.1, read as the reverse complement.
GAATCTTTCGAGGTTTATGGTACGGTTAATTCCGTAAAAATTATTACAGACAAATTTACTGGAAGAAGTAAAGGATTCGGATTTGTGGAAATGGAAAATGACACAGAAGCCGAAAAAGCAATTCAAGAACTAAATGGCGCTACTGTTGACGGTCGTACTATTGTAGTTAACAAATCAGAACCGAAACCAGAAGGCGAAAGAAGATCTTTCAATAACAATCGTTCAGGCGGTTCAGGTGGTGGTTATAACGGTGGTGGAAACTCACGTGGTGGCGGAAGCTACAGTGGTGGAAACAGCGGTGGTGGAAATAGAGGAAGATACTAGTTACATTCTAATATAGATATTTAGAAAGTCAGCTCATTTGAGCTGACTTTTTTGTTTTTTGTTGATAACTAAAATTGATTACTACCATTTGAAAATGTATTTTTGAAAAAGTTAGAATTCTTTCAAATTACCCTTCATGTATTTAATTTTTGATACCGAAACTACAGGATTGCCTAAACGTTGGGCAGCACCTATTTCTGATACAGACAACTGGCCAAGATGTATTCAAATTGCCTGGCAGTTACATGATGAAATGGGAAATTTATTAGATAATCAAGATTATTTGATAAAGCCCGAAGGATTTAACATTCCGTATGATGCTGAGAGAATTCATGGGATTTCTACTGAATTAGCAGAAGAGCAAGGTTTAGCATTACAAGAGGTTTTAGAAAAATTCAATAGTGTTTTGACAAAAGCCAAATTTATTGTAGGTCAAAATGTTGGTTTTGATCTCAATATCATGGGTTGTGAGTTTTACCGAATAGGTATAAATTCGCCAATGTCGTCCATGCCAGTTTTAGACACTTGTACTGAGGTTACCGCTGAACTATTAAAATTGCCTGGAGGAAGAGGAGGAAAATTTAAATTACCAACGCTAACAGAACTTCATGGTTATCTTTTCAACGTGCCATTTGCAGAAGCTCATAATGCCACTGCCGATGTAGAAGCCACCACGCGTTGTTTTTTAGAATTAATCCGAAGAGATATTTTTACTAAAGAGGAACTTGATGTTTCAGAAGATTATTTCAAAGAATTTAGTAAAAATAATCCAAAGGAAATTCAACTTATAGGATTACAACACCTCAACCTGAAACAGGCTTCTGATGAAATCAGAAAACAATCACAAGAAAAGGAAGAAGTTGTTATCCCTACAAACCAAGATAAACAAATACATCATAATCTTGCTGAGGTTGATTTCGTGCATTTACATAATCACACTCAGTTTTCGGTATTACAATCTACTATTAGCGTTGCGGATTTAGTAAAAGCAGCAGTTCAAAATAAAATGCCTGCAGTAGCCATGACAGATCATGCCAATTTGATGGGTGCTTTTCATTTTGTCCGCGATATTTTATCCCATAACAAATCGGTAGATGCTAAGAACAAAGAATCCGAAGACAATGGAGAAATTCCAACAGAAAATATAGTTAAACCTATCGTCGGTTGTGAGTTTTATGTGTGTGATGATCTAAAGGATAAGTCTAGAAAAGATAATGGCTATCAAATTGTTTTCTTGGCCAAAACCAAAAAAGGTTATCACAATTTAGCAAAACTTTCTTCTATTGCTTATACCCAAGGATTTTATTATGTGCCAAGGATTGACCGAAAAACTATTCAAGAATATAAAGAAGATATCATTGTTTTATCTGGAAACCTCTATGGAGAAATTCCGAGTAAAGTATTAAATATTGGCGAAAACCAAGCCGAAGAAGCTCTAGTTTGGTGGAAACAAGAATTTGGCGAAGATTTTTATATCGAGTTAATGCGCCACAATCAAGAAGATGAAAATAGAGTGAATGCTTCTTTAATAACTTTGGCCAAAAAGCATAATGTAAAAACAGTAGCTACTAATAATGTTTTTTACATCAATAAAGAAGATGCTAATGCCCATGATATTCTATTATGTGTAAGAGATGGCGAAAAACAAGCTACACCAATTGGTCGTGGAAGAGGCTATCGTTATGGGTTTAACAATCAAGAATACTATTTCAAATCGGGTGATGAAATGAAAAAGCTATTCCACGATTTGCCAGAAGCGATTACTACAACAGAAGAAATTACAAATAAAATAGAGATCTACGATTTGTCGCGCGATGTATTGTTGCCAAAGTTTGAAATTCCATATGAATTTTTGGTTTCAGAAGACGAAACGGATTCAGGCAAACGTGGTGAAAATAAATACTTAGCACATCTAACTTTTGAAGGGGCAAAAAGACGCTATCAAGAAATCACTCCCGAGATACAAGAGCGCATAGATTTTGAATTAAAAACTATAGAAAACACAGGATATCCTGGTTATTTCTTAATTGTACAAGATTTTATTGCAGCAGCCAGAAAAATGCATGTTTCTGTTGGACCAGGTCGTGGTTCAGCTGCAGGTTCTGTGGTGGCGTATTGCCTCGGAATTACCAATATTGACCCATTGTTATACGATTTACTTTTTGAGCGCTTCCTAAATCCAGATCGTGTGTCATTACCTGATATTGATATCGATTTTGATGACGAAGGAAGAAGCAGAGTTATGGATTATGTAATCAATAAGTATGGTTCCAAGCAAGTGGCGCAGATAATTACTTATGGAACAATGGCAGCTAAATCTTCGGTAAGAGATACTGCTCGTGTACTGGATTTGCCATTATTCGAAGCCGATAAAATTGCCAAGTTAATCCCAACTTCACTCAATTTAGCCAAGATATTTACTTTAGATAAGGACAAATTAAAAGCAGCTTTGCGCTCCGAAGAATTTGATAAAGTAAAAGAATTAATTTTACTTGCGAATGCCAATGACCTAGGTGGCGAAACCATTCAACAAGCAAAAATATTAGAAGGAAATCTAAGGAATACAGGTATTCACGCTTGTGGCGTCATCATTACACCAAGTGACATCACTGATTTCGTTCCAGTGGCTACTGCCAAAGATTCGGATTTATACGTAACTCAATTTGATAACTCCGTTGTTGAAAGTGCTGGATTATTAAAAATGGACTTCTTAGGGTTGAAAACCTTAACATTAATTAAAGACACTGTTAAATTAGTAAAATACAGAACAGGAATTGAACTCGACCCTGATACTTTTCCTATTGATGATATCAAAACTTATGAGTTATTCCAAAAAGGAGAAACCGTTGGGATATTTCAATATGAGTCACCAGGGATGCAAAAGTATTTGAAAGACTTAAAACCAACTGTATTTGGAGATTTAATTGCTATGAATGCGTTATATCGTCCCGGACCATTGGAGTATATTCCTTCTTTCGTTCGTCGTAAAAATGGAGAAGAACCCATAACTTATGATTTAGAAGCTAACGAAGAATTTCTAAAAGAAACCTATGGAATAACTGTATATCAAGAGCAAGTGATGTTGCTTTCACAAAAACTTGCTAGTTTCTCAAAAGGCGATGCCGATGTTTTGCGTAAAGCAATGGGTAAAAAACAAAAAGATGTTTTGGATAAAATGAAATCCAAATTCATCGAACAAGCCGTTGCCAATGGTCATGCAGAAGATAAGTTAGAAAAAATATGGAAAGATTGGGAAGCCTTTGCACAATATGCATTTAATAAATCGCACTCTACTTGTTATGCTTGGATTGCTTATCAAACGGCCTATTTAAAAGCGCACTATCCAGCTGAATATATGGCAGCAGTACTCTCTAATAATATGAGCGATATCAAGCAAGTGTCGTTCTTTATGGAGGAGTGCAAACGAATGGGATTGCAAGTTCTTGGTCCCGATGTTAATGAGAGTTACTATAAATTTACAGTAAATGAAAACTATGCTGTTCGTTTTGGAATGGGTGCAGTAAAAGGAGTTGGAATGAATGCCGTAGAGACTATAGTAGCAAATAGAAAAGACGGAAAATACAAGTCTATTTTTGATTTAGCTAAACGAATTGATTTAAGGTCGGCCAATAAAAAAGCTATTGAAAACTTAGCTCTAGCTGGAGGGTTTGATTGTTTTAATGATACATATCGTGCACAATATTTTCATACAGATGGAGATAATATTACATTTTATGAAAAGGCAATTCGATACGGAGCAAAGTTTCAAGAAAACGAAAATTCATCACAGGTAAGTTTGTTCGGAGATGCCAGTGATGTTCAAATAGCAGAACCTACAGTTCCTCCTTGTGAAGATTGGAGCACAATGGAAAAATTAGCCAAAGAGAAAGAAGTAGTGGGAATTTATATTTCAGGACATCCATTAGATGATTATATGTTTGAGATGAAATATTTTTGTAACAGCAAACTGGAAAACTTAAAAAATCTTGGAAGTCATATAGGCAAGAATTTAACCTTTGCTGGCATTGTAACAAATGTGCAATATAAAACCGCTAAAAACGGAAAAGATTGGGCAATGTTTACTTTAGAAGGATATGATGAAAGTCACGATTTTAGAATTTTTGACGAAGAATATTTAAAGTTCAGACATTTTTTGGTAAACAATCAATTTGTTTATTTTAAAGTAACCGTGAAAGACGGTTGGGTAAATAGAGAAACAGGAAAAAAATCAGAACCAAGGTTACAGTTTTTAGACGTTAAACAACTTCAAGATGTGCTAACTCAGTTTGCCAAAAAATTAAGCATTCAGTTGGATATTAATGATTTACACCAAAATTTTATACAACAGCTTAATCAAATATTTATTACCAATAAAGGTGATAATACAGTTACATTTGAAATTATTGAGCAAGAAAAAGTTCAAAAACTAATTGAAATAGTTCCTAAAATTATTACGGAAGAAGAGGCTACTTTTGATGTCGAAAATCCAGAAGAAATTGCCGTTGACATACCTATTGTAGACGAAGAAAACCAAGTAGTAACAAGAGTTTCCATGCCAAGTAGGAAACTTAAAATTAAAATATCCAATGAGTTACTAGTAGCATTGGAAAAAATGAATATAAAATTCAGTTTAAATTAAGTATCAATTCTGATAATGAATTGATAACTAAAACTAATTTTTTATAAAAGATAAATAAAAAATAAAATGTTTAGTTTTGTCACTCAATAATTAAAGTAATTTAAAATATAGAAATATGGCTTTAGCAATCACGGATGCTACTTTTGATGAGGTAGTATTAAAATCAAATAAACCAGTAGTAGTAGATTTTTGGGCAGCATGGTGTGGACCATGTAGAATGGTAGGTCCTGTTATCGACGAAATTGCTACAGAATACGAGGGAAAAGCTACTGTAGGTAAAGTAGATGTAGATGCCAATCAGGAATTTGCTGCAAAATATGGAGTTCGTAATATTCCAACAGTATTAGTGTTTCAAAACGGTGAAGTAGTAGGACGTCAAGTGGGAGTCGCTCCCAAAAAAACTTATACGGATGCTATTGATGCATTATTGTAATCTTTATAACTTCATAAAAAAGGTTTGATGAAAGTCAAACCTTTTTTTGTACATTTAAATTCAACTTTTCATTCGATGCAAAGTCGACTGAATGAAATTAATTTATCTTTGAGCTATGAAGATAGAAGAACAAAAAGAAATAATATCAGGTTTTAAGCATCTTGAATTATTAGCAAATCAAGTGGTAGAAGGCTTTATTTCTGGTATGCATAAAAGTCCTTTTCATGGATTTTCGGCTGAATTTGCTGAGCACAAAACATACAACACTGGCGAAAGCACCAAACATATAGATTGGAAACTTTTTGCTAAAACAGATAGATTGTATACCAAAAAATATGAAGAAGAGACCAACCTTAGATGTCATTTGATTATCGATAATTCTTCCTCTATGCATTATCCAAAGTTAAAAAACAATGAACCATTTCATCACAATAAGATTGGATTTTCAGTATTGGCTTCTGCTGTTTTAATGAATTTATTAAAGAAACAACGAGATGCTGTTGGATTAAGTATTTATTCAGATACTTATGAATATTATGCCCCCGAAAAAGGTAGCGATCGTCATCATCGAATGATTTTGAACAAATTGGAAGATTTGTTAGAAAATTTTAAAGTGGCAAAGAAAACAAATACCGTTACTTTTTTGCATCAAATTGCAGAAAAAATTCATCGCCGTTCCATGATTGTGCTTTTTACAGATATGTTTCAAACAGAAAATAGAGAAGCACTTTTTAACGCTTTGCAGCATCTGAAACACAACAAACATAAAGTGGTAGTATTTCATGTGATTGATAAAAAAACAGAAATCAATTTTAATTTTGATAATGCACCGCGTAAATTTATTGATTTAGAGACAGGAGAAGAAGTAAATATTTTTGCTGATACGATTAAAGAAGTTTACGAAGAAAAAGTAAATGATTATTTTAAAACATTAGCAATGACATGTGCTCAGAACAAGATAAAATATGTTCCTGTAGCAGTGGAAGAAAATTTTGAAAAGATTTTAACAACATACTTAGTTGAAAAACAAATGTTTGGTTGATGAGGAAGCAATCAGTTGATTTTTTTACTGAAAAAAGTTGCAGAAATCAAAAACGGTTGTATATTTGCAACCGCAATTAAGCGAAGGTTTGGTAGTTCAGTTGGTTAGAATACATGCCTGTCACGCATGGGGTCGCGGGTTCGAGTCCCGTCCAGACCGCTAAAATTGGGAAAAGGTTTTCAGTAATGAAAACCTTTTTTGCCCAAAAAAAGTATTTAAGATTAGTTGTGTTGTTTTCGATACGAATTTGTAACTCGTATCATGGTTTAGTAGTTAGACCAATGAAAAGCTTTCCATTTATTCTGAATTCATTTCAGAATCTAAGGATGGCTTTTTTGCTTTATATAGCTTTTTACTAATAGTAATTAACTGTTAATTTGTATATTGCAATTCTTTTTTAATATATAAAATCAAATTTTCAATACTGTTAATCAACCAAAACAACTATTTAAAATGAAAAAATCATTACTTATACTCACCTTATTTTTTTCAACTTCTATTTTATGGGCTCAAAATTTTAACCTGCCTTCACAATTTAATAATGTTTGTGATGATAATAATGGAGGTTATGCATCCTTTTATTTAGAAGGAATTTCATATGAAATTTTAGGTAATTTAAATTTACAAGATTATGTGATTACTTATCATGAAACACAAACCCAAGCTGAGATTGGTGTAAATCCAATGTCAAGTTCTTACATTAATATAACACCAACTTTACAAACTGTTTTTGCTAGAATAGTAACTGTCGCAACACAACAATTTACGATTTTACAAGTCAATTTAAATGTAAATCCAACGCCAAACGTACCAACACAAAGTATATCAGTTTGTTCAAACACTTTTCAATGCTGGGATTTAACTAGTGTTGAAAACTCCATTAATCAAGTAAATACAGGTGTTCAAATTACTTTTTATCAAACAGAAGCAAATGCACAAGTAGGAATTAATGCAATTGCAAATCCTAGTTGTTATGTTAGTGTTGCCTTACCTGCTAATCAACCTCCTGTTTTTTGTAGAGTTGAGAATGTTGTAACTGGTTGTTATTCTATAGGAATTATAGAATTAATTTTACAAGATTGTGGAGGTTCTAGTTGTTCACCACCTGCAAATTTAGTGACCACCGATATAACAGAAAATTCGGCAACTTTAGCTTGGACTAATCCAGATTCAATCACTCAATCTTTAATTTATGTTGCTCCAGCGGGCAGCCCTGCTCCCACAATCGCAAGTAATGCTTATTATGCTCAAGGAAGTTCATACACTTTTGAGGGTTTGACCTGTGGCACTCAATATGATATTTATATTAGAACTTATTGTAATTCTGTAAATTTAAGTACTTGGGTTCAAACCACTTTTTCCACAGTGGCTTGTATGCCTCAAGCTGGGCAACCAGTTGATTTAGGACAATGTGTAAATGATAATGGTTTAGCTTGTTTTGATTTATCTTCGAACACTGCAATCATTATTAATACATTAAATCCAGCAGATTATTCTGTTACCTATTACAATACTGAATCTAATGCTGTGAATAATGATAATCCATTAACGTCTCCATATTGTACTACAACGTCACAAGCAGTATTTGCCCGAATACAAAATAATGCTACTCAAGATTATCAAATATTTGGGTTCTCTCTTATTGTTGATGCAGTTTCTGATGTAGTAACTCCATTAAATAACATGCAACAATGTGATGATAATAATGATGGTGTGATTACTTTTGATTTAACCACTGTTCAAGCACAAATAAACACTAACAATACTTTAGAATATTATCCGAGTTTGTCTAATGCACAGAATCAAGTAGTGCCTTTTACTAACCCACAAACTTTGAATATTGGTATTCAAAATCCAATTACAAATGTTTTTGTTAGAGAAATAGTGCCTAATTCTTGTGATAGTATTTATTCTTTTCAACTAAACACCTATTCTAATTGTAATTTAGCTTCTGTGTGTTCTCAAGCAAACTCTTTGTGTAATTCAATAGGTGTGCCTTTTTCTAACACAGTAAATAATAGTAGTACTGGTTCAGCTAATTGTTTATTATCAACACCAAATCCTACCTGGTTCTATTTGCCAATAAGCAATCCAGGAACAATAAATTTACAAGTCAATCAAAATTCATTAAATGGAACTCCATTAGATGTAGATTATATTGTTTATGGCCCATTTACTAATCCGGTTTCACCTTGTGGTAATCCAAATTTATTATTAGCAAACGTTGTTTCTTGTGGTTTTTCTGTTGCAGCCGTTGAATTTCCATTTATACCTAATGCACAACCAGGGCAATATTATTTATTAATGGTAACTAATTACAGTAACCAAGCAGGTTTTATTACAATTACTGAAATTGGTAATTCTTCGGGAGGAATAGATTGTTCAGGTTTAAGATTAAATGCTTTCTTAGATTCAAATAATAATGGAACTCAAGATAATGGGGAGCAGAATTTCCCGTTAGGGCAATTTTCTTATGAAGTAAACAACAATGGAAACGTTCATAATATAATTTCTCCAACAGGAATTTATAATATTTATGATACTACTAATTCAAATTCCTATAATTTGAGTTACACAATAGATTCAAATTATGTAGCTTCTTATGGTATAACTACTTCCAATTATAGCAATATTTATGTGGTTATTGGCATTGGAATGCAAACCTATAATTTTCCAATTACTGTTACACAATCTTATAATGATTTAGCAGTAAATATTGTTCCAATAAATGCACCAAGGCCAGGGTTTACTTATCAAAACAAAATAGTATATACTAATTTTGGCAATCAAACAGTTGTGGATGGAACAGTAACTTTTACTAAAGATGCTTTGGTGACAATTGCTGATAACTCTCAAACAGGAACAACTTCTTCGGCTAATGGATTTACCTATAATTTCACCAATCTTTTACCATTTGAAACAAGAACAATTACTTTGACCATGCAAGTACCAAATGTTCCTACAGTAGCTTTGGGAGATCTATTAACTAATACTGCCAGTATAGCTCCAATTAGTGGAGATGTGGTTCCAACAAATAATACTTCTACTTGTTCTCAAATAATCATAGGTTCTTATGATCCTAACGATAAAATGGAGTCGCACGGTGAAAGAATATTGCATGCTACTTTTACAGCTAATGATTATTTGTATTACACTATACGATTTGAAAATACAGGAACAGCAAGTGCCATCAATGTTAGAGTAAATGATGTATTGGATTCAAGATTAGATGAAAATACAATTAGAATCATTAGTGCGAGTCACAATTATATTATGGATAGAGTAGATAACAATTTAACATGGCGATTTGACGATATTCAATTACCAGTTTCAGTAGCTAACACTAATACAGGCAAAGGATACATTACTTTCCAAGTGAAACCTAGAGTTGGGTATGCTGTTGGTGATATTATTCCAAACACTGCTTCTATTTACTTTGATTTTAATCCAGCGATTATCACTAATACATTTAATACAGAATTTGTAGCTCAACTTGGCGTTGATGAATTTGAGAATGGTGATTTTGTTTTCTATCCAAATCCAGTGTCTGATATAGTTACTGTTTCGGTAAAAAATAACGGTGCTATAGCTGCTATAGCTGTTTATGATATGCTTGGAAAAGTAATACTTTCGGAAAAAACAACAACTACCGTTTCTTCAAAAACATTTGATTTGTCAACAGTATCTAAAGGAGTTTATCTGCTTGAAGTTACTTCAGACACTAATTTAAAAGTGATTAAAAAATTAATAGTAGAATAAATTTTAAATTTATACCAATGTAAAGCTCTCAAACACTGAGAGCTTTTCTTTTTTTAATAAACCAAAGTGGTAGTGAATATAATTTCTTATTTTTGAAACTGTTAATCGATTGAAATCAATCATGAAAAAAGCTCTTGCTTTATTTATAGTATCACTTTGCTTTTCTTGTCAATACATTGAGAAGAAAGTTCCCTCTGAAAAGGAATTGTTTGAAAAGCAATTAAAAGAGATTAATTGGAAGGAAGTGGATGAATATCCATCTGTTGCTGATTGTGAAAAGTTAAGTGATAAGGCACAACGGGAGCAATGTTTTTTTGATTTTTTAACCACGACAATCCAAGAAAAATTGGCGGTTGACACCCTTTCTATGTTATTTCCTCAATTAGATACTATTGAAGTAAAGGTTACGGTTTTTCCCAATGCCACTATGGAATTTGATCCTCAATTCCTTAAAGATTCTGTTGCCTATGATACAATAAAGATTGATAGTATTCTTCAAGCAAGATTGGTTGATTTTCCTAAAATAAATCCTGCTATCAAAAGAGGTATTCCTGTGAAAACGCAGTTTGTTTTGCCAGTTGTTATTAAACAGGAATAATTACTTTTTAAACCTTCTTCCTTTCCAGGAAAAACTGCCAAACAAAGAAAATAGTCCCACAAAACTTGAGAAAAAAGGATAAACAAAACTACTTCCCAGTGGCAATAAGCATTTTCCTTTTAGCAAGTATTGATTAGATTTATAAAGCAAAACATAATCAACTACATATTTGATTAAAAATAGTTGTATAATAATTTGCCAATCCAACCAACCAACAACCAACAACCAACAACCAATAACTAAAATAAGATTTATAAGAAGAACTACTACCGCTAATAGTTTAGCATAACCACTTTGATAACTTGTAGTTTTACTCGCCCATCGCACACGTTGCATGAAGAGTTTAAACAAATCGTTTTCGGGTTTTGTTTTTACAATGCTATGTTTGTGTTTTAGATATTGTACTTTTTCAGACGCTTTTGCCACTGCTTTTTGCAACAGAAAAACATCATCACCACTAGCTATTTTACTATTGCCGTTGAAACCATCGAGTTCGTGAAATAGCTTTTTGGTGTAAGCAAAGTTAGCTCCGTTGCACATAAACGGTTTCCCAATGCCAAAACTCCCAATAGTGGTTCCTTGCAAACTCAATAAATCCAATTGTTGAAAATGATGAAACCAGTTGTTTTTGGTTTTATAGATGACGGCACCAACAATCATTTCAACTTGATTATTTTGAATGTAATTATCAAAAGTAAGTAGCCAATTTTTATTTACAATACAATCAGCATCGGTCGTTATAATCCAATCGTTTTTGGCAATCGGCATGGCTCGAGCTATGGCATCTTTTTTAGGAGAATTGGATAGGCGTAGGTTTTCAAGCAAAGTAGTGTCAAGTGTGTCATGGTTCATGCGCCAGCGAATGCAAATACGTTCCGAACTATCAGTCGAAAAATCATCAACCATAATGATTTCTAGTAATTCATGAGGATAATTTAGTTTAGAAAAAGAGGCTAAAAGTTTAGGTAGATTTTTCGCTTCGTTTCGAAAGGGAACAATTATAGTGAAAGCTGTTTTGGGAGAAAGATTAGTTTTTTCAAAAGTTTTTACTTTTTTAAATCCAACGATGAGTTGGAGTATCAAAAGCACATAGATGAACAAAATCAAATATATAGCAATAGTAATTAATTCCATTTTGGTTTAAATTTTAAGACAAAATAACTTCCAATAACAACTGGTAATACCACATTCAAAAACCACATTAAGGTCGAAATAAAAACAATAATCCATTCATTGACACCCAATTTCCCAAAGAAAAAAACAGCTACACTTCCTTTTACAGCAAAATCCAAAAATTGAAAACTGGGTAAAGAGGAAGCTAACAAATAAACTGTTGCTATGGTTGCCATCATAGTGAAATAGGGTAAATCTACATCAAAAGCGAGAAATAAAAAATAGTATTGGTGTGAAAAAACTAAATAACGTAATGTGCCTAACGTTAAATTTTTTTGGTGAATAAACTTTGGAATTTCGTTGATTTTCTGAAGGAGTTTTTCTAAGGAATAGCCTTTTATTTTTATGGTTTTTGAGAAAAAAGAGGCAAGAACCAAGAAGCAAGAAAATCCGATAATTGTTAACGCCCATTGCCAATAACCCAAAATAAACAAACCAATAGTTCCAAAAATAATAGTCAAAATCATTTGAATTCCGTTGCAAATGAGGTTGAGGAAAATGATTTTTTTGGTTTTATTTTTATCAAAATACAAAGCTTTTCCAGCATATTCTCCAAGACCATTTGGAGTGAAAATCCCTGCCGTTAATGCACCAAGCACTTGTTTTGTGGATTCTCCAATGGAAATTGGTTTTATGAAAGACACAAGATTTTGCCATTTGAGAATTTCCAAATACCGATTGACAATACTCAATGAAAGCAAAAACAAAATCCCTAAAACAGATTGTTTTTCTTTGACTAAAGCGATGAATTTCCCCCAATCTAGTTGGTTGTTATTTGCCAATTGATCATAGATGAAATAAAAAGCACCAGATACAATCAAAAGTTTGACCAGAAAAACGACGAATTGCTTAGCTTTGTGAGGAATTGAAATCATTAGGGCAAAAGTAGGTAATTGGATTTGAAGATTTTAGAATTTTAGAATTTGAAAATAAATTAAACTGACAACCAACAACCAACAACCATAAAAACATGGCAAACGAACGCATCATATTAGGAATTGATCCAGGAACCACCATAATGGGTTTTGGCTTAATTAAAGTCATCAATAAAAAAATGGAATTCATCCAATTGAATGAGTTGCTATTGAGCAAATATGATGACCATTATACCAAATTGAAAGTCATTTTCGAACGCACTATTGAACTAATAGAAACGCATCATCCTGACGAAATTGCCATTGAAGCCCCTTTTTTTGGAAAGAATGTACAATCGATGTTAAAGCTTGGGCGAGCACAAGGTGTTGCCATGGCAGCAGGATTATCGCGCCAAATTCCCATTACTGAATATGAACCCAAGAAAATCAAAATGGCCATTACAGGAAACGGAAATGCCAGTAAAGAACAAGTGGCGAAAATGCTACAACAACTTCTTGGTTTAAAAACATTACCCAAAAATCTTGATTCTACCGATGGTTTGGCAGCGGCAGTTTGTCATTTTTTCAACTCTGGAAAAACCGTTGGCGAAAAAAGCTATACGGGTTGGGATGCTTTTGTTAAACAGAATGAAAACAGAATAAAATGATTTGAAAATTTGTAAATGAGTCAATTTGATAATGATTTTCGAATTACCATTTTCATTTTCAAATCTTCAAATTAAAGAATTTTCAAATTAAAATGAGCGGCATCTACCTCCATATCCCTTTTTGCAAACAAGCTTGTCATTATTGTGACTTTCATTTTTCAACTTCATTAAAGAAGAAGGATGAAATGATTTTAGCATTGGCCAAAGAAATTGAATTGCGCAAAGATGAATTTAAAGATGAAATTGTCGAGACGATTTATTTTGGCGGCGGAACACCTTCGATATTGCAGATTTCAGATTTGAGATTTTTGATTGAGGAAGTATATCGGAATTATAATGTTATTGAAAATCCCGAAATCACTGTCGAAGCCAATCCTGATGACTTATCAGAAGAGCGAATAATCGAATTATCACTCGAGTGGCAAAGCCCCAACAGAGCGAAGCTAAATAACCGAATTAACAGATTAAGCATTGGCATTCAATCTTTTTTTGAAGAGGATTTGAAACTCATGAACCGCGCTCACAATTCGGAAGAAGCCAAAAAATGTCTTGAAATTGCCACGAAATATTTCGATAATATCTCCATTGATTTGATTTATGGAATGCCCAACATGAGCCATGAAAAATGGTTGAAAAATATTGAAATCGCTTTGTCTTACAACGTTCCACATATTTCTAGTTATGCTTTGACGGTGGAACCAAAGACAGCGTTGCATTCATTTATAAAAAAAGGAATTATTCCACAACTGGATGATGAGGTGGCACAAGAACATTTTCATTTATTGGTTAACAAATTGGAGGAAAAGGGTTTTATCCATTACGAATTGTCCAATTTTGGAAAAGAGAATTATTTTTCTAAAAACAATTCAAGTTATTGGTTAGGCAAAAAATACCTTGGCATTGGTCCATCAGCACATAGTTATAATGGAAGTTCTAGAAGTTGGAATGTGTCAAACAATTCAATGTATTTAAAAGCATTAGCTGAAAATCAACTGCCATCAGAAACCGAAAATTTAACCCAAACTGACCGCTATAACGAATATATTATGACTGGGTTGCGAACGGTTTGGGGCATTTCTCTCGATAGAATTGCAACTCAATTTGGAAAAACCTATTTGGATTATCTAAACCAACAAGCTGAGAAATATATCGAAGATCATTTACTATTCATAGATGACAACATTTTAAGAACTACCAAAAGCGGTAAGTTTTTGAGTGATGGGATTGCAAGTGATTTGTTTTTGTTAAATTTGGAGTAGTTAACCGCAAAGTTCGCAAAGAATTAGGCAAAGTACGCTAATTTTATGACAGAAAATGAATTGTCGAGAATTGTATTTGACAGTGCTTTAAAAGTACATCAAAATTTAGGGCCAGGACTTTTAGAAAGCGCTTATGAAGAATGTCTGTTTTATGAATTAAAGAAAACTGGGTTAGACGTTCAAAAGCAAAAAGCTCTTCCGCTTGTTTATGAAGAAGTAAAACTAGATGTTGGTTATAGAATTGATATGATCATCGAAAATAAATTAATTATAGAAGTTAAATCAGTTGAAGCTATTAATGATGTTCATTTTGCACAATTGTTAACTTATTTAAAATTGACCGATTGCAAGTTAGGATTGTTAATCAATTTTAATGTAACACTTATAAAAAACGGAATAAAAAGAGTCGTTAATAATCTTTAAAACCATTGCGAACCTAGCGTAAAACTTTGCGCGCTTTGCGGTTAAATTATATGATAGCAATAATAAATAAATTTCAGATCGACCTATCAAAACCTCTTGATATATCTATTCCATTGTCTAATACTGATACTAATCCGATTGCGTGGTATATAGAAAAACCAATGATTGAACCAGTGAGATTTGGTGATTGGGTTGGAAAAGTTTCGGAAGGAAGTTCAACCAATTTTAACAATATTTTCTTCAACCCCCACGGACATGGCACGCATACAGAATGTTTGGGACATATTACCAAGGAGTTTTACAGTATTAATCAATGTTTGAAACAGTTTTTCTTTACAGCTGAGTTGATTTCTATTGAGCCCGAAAACTTAAATGGAGATTTAATCATCACGAAACACCAAATAGAAAAAGCTTTAGACGGCAAAACTCCTGAAGCAATTATCATCAGAACCTTACCCAATTCCGAAAGCAAAAAGCATAAAAACTATTCCAAAACTAACCCACCATATCTTTCGGAGGAAGCCGCTGAGTTCATCAGGGATATCGAAATACAACATTTATTAATTGATTTACCAAGCGTGGATAGGGAAGAAGACGAAGGAAAATTAGTAGCACACAAAGCTTTTTGGAATGTGAAGAATGTCAATGAATTAAATTCGGATGCACGATTGGATTGCACGATTACCGAAATGATTTTTGTTTCAGAAGAAATTCTAGACGGAAGTTATATTTTGAATTTGCAAATCGCCTCTTTCGAAAATGATGCTTCGCCAAGTAAACCAATTTTGTATCAAATACAATAAACGCAATAATGAACATCCAACAACTCTATGAATATTGTCTTTCCAAGAAGGGTGTTACCGAACATTTCCCTTTTGACGAGGACACTTTGGTCTTCAAAGTGGGTGGAAAAATGTTTTGTTTAGCTTCGTTAAAAGACTGGGAAAGTGGAAATCCGTCAATCAATGTTAAGTGCGATCCAGCATATGCTATTGAACTTCGTGATAAGTATGAAAGCGTTACTCCAGGCTTTCATTCCAATAAAAAACATTGGAATACGATTTTTGTGAACAGAGAAATAGAGTATAAAAAAATCTATCATTTTATCAATCACTCCTACGAATTAGTTGTCGCAGGTTTACCAAAAAAGCTGCGCGATGAAATAAAAAAGGAAGCCAATTAGCTTCCTTTTGTTATTTACTCAACTCCACAAAATATTTGTAAAACAAAGGAATAGTTTCAATGCCTTTTAGGTAATTAAAAATTCCAAAATGTTCGTTGGGCGAGTGAATGGCATCACTATCTAAACCAAATCCCATTAGAATTGTTTTAGATTTTAATTCTTTTTCAAATAAAGCCACAATAGGAATGCTTCCTCCAGAGCGAACAGGTATTGCTGGTACGCCAAAAGTTTCTGTATACGCTTTATTTGCGGCTTGATAACCAATGCTGTCTATGGGAGTAACATAACCTTGCCCTCCATGATGAGGAGTAACTTTTACTTTTACTGATTTTGGCGCAATACTTTCAAAATGTTTAGTAAATAGTGCTGTAATTTCCTCCCAATCTTGATTGGGTACCAAACGCATCGATATTT
The DNA here is from genome assembly GCA_943325515.2 of Flavobacterium psychrophilum. Lineage (GTDB taxonomy): Bacteria > Bacteroidota > Bacteroidia > Flavobacteriales > Flavobacteriaceae > Flavobacterium > Flavobacterium psychrophilum_R. The sequence goes on along the minus strand of CALPPS020000007.1, from coordinate 4,977 downwards.
TTGCATACGCTTTACTAGCAATCACGGTCTTGGCACCTTCGCCAGTGTAGCCACCCCAAATTCCATTGATATCTAAAGTGGGGCGAATAGAATTTCTTTCATTAGTTACATAACCAGTTTCACCATAAATATCTTCAATGTCTAGTGCTTTTTTATAATTGTCTAAACTGAAGGGCGCTTTTGCCATTTCGGCTCTTTCAGCGGTGGTTAATTCTTCCACTTTATCATAAAACCCTGGAATGGTGATGTGGTTGTTCTCATCGTGAAGTGACGCAATCATTTTAGTCAACACATTAATTGGGTTAGCAACAGCGCCACCATATAATCCTGAGTGTAAATCACGATTTGGGCCTGTAACTGCTACTTCTACATAGCTCAAACCGCGTAAACCAGTTGTAATACTTGGTTGTTGATTAGAAATCATTCCGGTATCTGAAATTAAAATAACATCACATGATAATTTTTCTTGATTGTTTTCTACGAACCAGCTTAAACTTTTGGAACCCACTTCTTCTTCGCCTTCAATCATGAATTTTACGTTGCATGGAAGCGAATTACTCTGAATCATATATTCAAAAGCTTTGACATGCATATACATTTGCCCTTTATCATCACAAGCACCACGAGCAAAAATAGCCCCTTCAGGATGAATTTCAGTTGTTTTGATAACAGGTTCAAATGGTGGTGAAGTCCAAAGTTCTATGGGGTCTGGCGGTTGCACATCATAATGGCCATAAACTAAAACCGTTGGCAAGTTGTTGTCAATAATATGTTCTCCAAAAACAATGGGATAACCTGGTGTTTCACAAATTTCCACGTGTTGGCAACCGGCTTTTTCAAGACTAGTTTTTACGGCATCTGCTGTAGCAATAATATCATGAGCATAAGCGGTATCTGCGCTTACAGAAGGGATTTTTAATAGTTCAATTAATTCATTGATAAAACGTTCTTTATGTTGTTGAACGTAATTTTTTATGTTGTCCATGGATTTAAGTTTGATAAGAATCAAAAGTACAAAAAATGCTTCTGATTTTTTTAACTATTTTACTTTGAAAGTTTGAAGTTATGATTATATTTGCAGCCACTTATTGATACAATCAATTTTGCGGGTATGGTGAAATTGGTAGACATGCCAGACTTAGGATCTGGTGCCGCAAGGCGTGTAGGTTCGAGTCCTATTACCCGCACAAAGACAAGCCTCTAATTACTTACTAGATAAGTTTTTAGAGGTTTTTTATTTTTAAAAATACCCCAATAGCTCCCCTTTTTGTTGTTCCTAACGTTAATTAATCCTTATGTAATCTCTTTAAATTTCGGAAAAAAGGTTTTTATTAATTAAGTATAAATTAGTCAGGATTAATGAGCACTTCTCCAACAATTTTATTGCTATCATTAGTTACAGTTCAGTTTGTATCTCGTTAAGGCACTCTTATAGTAGTATCTATATTTTGTACATTATAATATACATTTTAAATACTTTTTAGTATATTTGTATACTTTAATATACAATAATTATGTTGGACACAGTCACAATAAAAGAAGTAAAGGTCAAAATTGGGGAGTGGTGTAAACAAAAACGCCTAAACTACGGACTCTCCCAGGAAGATCTCGCAGATGCACTGGATATGTCCCGTATTACCATAGTAAAGGTGGAAAGCGGTAAGAATGTAAACATAGATACACTGCTTAAAGTAGCCAATCACTTTGATGGGTTGCGAACAATATACCAACAGCTTAAACAAGACATAGATAACAATAACCGTAACTCTCTTTATTAACCATGGCAATAAACAAGATAATAGATGTTGAATTATTTGGTGTTGAAATTGGAAAATTGGGTTATGACGTGGACCAATTGCTATGCTCGTTTCAATACAATCCTAAGTTTTTAGAATCAGGGCAATACCAAAGAATATTTCCATATATTTTCAAGCGTATCCCTGTAGTTCAGGTTTTTACCCAATTTGAAGGGACAACTTTCAGGGGATTACCACCAATGATTGCAGATTCCCTCCCAGATATGTTTGGCAACATAATCTTCAAAGAGTGGTTTGAAGCAAATAACAAGCGGTTTGACAAAATCACACCATTAGAACAACTTGCCTATGTTGCAAATCGCGGCATGGGAGCGCTTGAATTTAAACCCGTGGTAAAAGTACCCGACAATACCACCATCAATCTTGATCAAATTGTAGAAGTGCTGAAACAAGTACTCGATGTTAAAAAAAATACCCAAGAAAAAAATCTCGATACAACTGCACTTTTAAACATTTTTAAGATGGGTTCTTCTGCAGGAGGTGCCCGTCCCAAAATCTTAATTTCAGAACATAAAGAAACTCATGAAATTATTCCGGGTGATATGATCTATTCTAATGAGTACAATCACTTTCTGATCAAACTCAATATCGACGAAGAGGAAGGCTATAACAAGGAAATAGTGGAATATGTCTACTACCTGCTGGCAAACGAGGCAGGAATACACATAATGGAATCAAAGCTGATAGAAGGCAGACATTTTGCAACACTCCGATACGACCGTCAAAATGGAGAAAAACAACATATACTAACAGCTTGCGGTTTGACAGGATGGGATTTTATGAAACCCGAAAATGCATCCTATGAAAATCTATTCAAATTAGCAACAGACCTTAAAGTCCCTCATAAAGATTTACAGGAACTATACCGCAGGATGATTTTTAACGTGGTATTGGCTAATGATGATGACCACCTCAAAAACCACACCTTCATTTACGACAAGGAAAACGATGCGTGGAATTTGGCACCAGCCTACGATATTACTTATCCACATAATCTGAAGTATAAGATTTATAGAAAAGGAAGAGCGCTTTCCATTAATAATAAACGAACAGCTATCCAATTAAATGATGTCCTTGCGGTTGCAGAATTGTATGCTATTAAGAATCCAAAGAAAATTATACAGGAGGTTCAAAGTGTATTGCCATTGTGGAAACAATGGGCTAAACAAGAAAAAATTACAGAATTTGCCATAGAGGCTATTAATAAGGAATTTAGCATTTTGTTGGAATAGTAGAAAGTGTGAAGTAAGATAAAACCCGATAGCGCGGATTTGTAACCCGCTTTCGGCTCAATATCTTCGCTTCGCTGCGAGGATACCGCCTCAATCGGGACTACTTGTGAATTTTTTTGCTTATTTTTAATTTCTTTTCTCAAAAAAACATATCGAAAAATACTAAATTTACAAATCAAAAATAGAAAAAAATCTATACAAAGTAGCTACTAAATTAACTCATCAATTACTATTAAATCTTTTAAGTAGAAAACACATAAGGCTACTTATTTTCAAAAACATGAATAATAAACAACGAATTTATCAAATTGACCTATTTAGATTTATTGCTGCTTTAAGTGTTGTACTATACCACTATTTATTCATGGGATACAACAAAGCAGTCAATATGAGTGTCCTTAATTTTAGTGAAATTGGAGATTACTTTAAATATGGGTATTTAGGTGTTGACATTTTCTTTATAATAAGTGGATTTGTTATTCTACTTTCTATAAAAAATAGTTCCTTGATAGATTTTATAATAGCAAGGTTTATTAGACTTTACCCCGCATATTGGCTTTGTGTTATAGTAACATTTCTTACAATTATTTTATTTGGTTATCCTACTTATACTGCAAATTTTAAAGTATTAATAATAAATATAACAATGCTTCAGGGCTTTCTTAATATTCAAGATATTGACGGGAGTTATTGGTCATTGTTAATAGAATTAAAATTTTATATTTTGATTGCATTTTTTCTAATTATTAACACATTTAAAAAAATAAGTGTTGATTATCTAATATATTTTTGGTTAATTTTTAGTGTTTTATATGTATTTAACAGTGATAGCTACTTTATAAAAATAGCCAATGATTATTTAGTTTTAGAATGGAGTTCAAATTTTATTGCTGGAATAATCTTCTATCAAATTTTTATAAATGGATTAAATAGTAAGAATTTTTTATTATTAGTGGTTTGTTTGTTTATTTCACTTGACAATGCAGTTCTTCGAGTTACACCTTTGGAAAGTTATTACAAAACATCATTTTCGCCATATATTATTTGTGCTATTATTAGTATGTTTTTTATATTAATGCTATTGGTATCATCTAATCGACTCAACTCTATAAACTCTCCAAAATTAATTAAATTAGGATTTTTAACTTACCCATTATACTTAATTCATCAAAATGTAGGTTTTATAATTTTCAATAATCTAAGTGAATCAATTAACAAATACATTATTTTGATTTTTACTATTTTGTTTATGTTATTATTTTCTGTTTTGGTAAACAAGAAAATTGAAATACCTTTGGCAATAAATATTAAATACTACCTTAAAAATTTGACAAAAAAGATTGATTTATATAAAACAAAAAGAACAGAATAATTGGTTATTGCATGTTTGTGAATAAAGCTCGTTCTAATTGTTTGCAAAATAGATAATTTAGAAGTTCAATCTAAAACATCTTTTTAATATTAAAAACACACTAATTTCCAAAAACCCCGCACGAAGGGTGGTAGCGAAAAACCCGATAGCGCGGATTTGTAATCAGTGCCTACAATAAATATCAAACAAAATATAAATTAATTCTTTCTGTTTTTGTAATGCCTTTATCTTTGGTTACTCAACTTTATGGGTCCAGATTGCAACCTTGAATCTTTCGTATGATATTATTGATTTCAAACCCTTTTTTAATTCTTATTTCCCTGTAGCAATCCAAGAATTGATTTTCTTTTCTAATAAGGCCAAAGGCATTACACCAGACTCCAATACTTTTTGATGGAATACTTTTATATCAAATTTGTCTTTCATCTCAGTTCTAGCTTTTTCACGTAATTCTAAGATTTTCATTTGCCCAATTTCTAATTGTTTTTCTTTCTAATCTATTATTTAAATAGTATTCAATGTAAAATTTTCTATTTGCCATTTTTTATTTTTTTAT
>CALPPS020000006.1 GCA_943325515.2 Flavobacterium psychrophilum | reverse complement strand
GAATGTTTCAAAAGAACTTTAGCAATCTGTTCGTAAGACCCGTGATACTTGTTTTCTGTCATTCTTTCTGTCAATTGACACATATCCTCCATTAAAAGTTTTTGCCCTTTTATGCGGTCAATTCTCTTGGTGATGTAGGCTAGATTACCTGATTGTAATCGTATCAAACTATGGGGTACTATTTTTATTTTTGCTATGGCTCCCAAGTGCATTGTTAGGTCTTCTACCTCCGGTAATTGATTAAAATTCTTAGTCGGTGGTTTTAATATATAATCTCCCCACAGACCAACTATTGTAAATCGTTTGGCTTCTCCCTTTTCACTTGGCGTTAATTCCAAAGATAATTTTGCTTGAACCCCCGTTAAGGTAGTTTGACTTTTTACCACTTGTAAAGCCAATTCTTCCATTTGGTTTTCTGTATATGGTAATTCAGGAGGAGTAGTTTGCCCAAATATTTTTTTACAACAAGCGCTGTGAAAATCTATTTCATTTTCAGATAGTGGTTCGTAACAATAGAGACATCTTTTCATATATGTAAAAGTTTATTTGTTAGCGGTCATATATGTTATCGCCTCTTATTTATAGGTGTTTGCTTATGCAAACTAATTGTTAGTGGCGATTTCATAGTTCTTCATTATTTAAGGAATGAACACTAACGGCTCCTATACAATCTTTACAACAAGCCATCAAAAGACCCATTCTATCTCGTGGGTTTAGTTTCCAGTTGTTCTGAGCAATATCTAACAACCATCCTTCGGGGATAAGACCATCAAAAAAAGCGAACAAGATTTTACTCGTATAAGGTTGTTCTTTTAGTGGAAGGGTCAAACTAATAGGGTCAGGATTTGAAGATTTCAAATAAGAACTATCATAGTTAAAATGATATCCATTTTCATCTTCTACCAACCAACCCGCAGTTGTATCATATATTTTTATTTCAGCCTTTCTCATCTTCCTCTACTATTAGTTGAACTGCTCCTACCGTATATCCAAATAATTGTAACACCTGATTTACTTTGTCTAATCGTAGTGTTTCTTTACCTTGTTCCAATTCTCTTAGGAAACGAAGACCCACTCCTGCTTTTTCTGCCAATTCAGGCTGAGTTAATTTAGCGGAGGTTCTTTTTTGTTTTACAAACTTACTTAATTCCATAATATGCACCTTTTCGGGTATAAAAATAGTAATATATTTTTAATTTATACCCTTAAAGGTGTAAATTTATTTTTTTGAGCGAGAATATACCTTAACGGGTATAATACAAGTGATGGATTTTACTTTGATAATAATTAACCTCATCACAAAGCTTCATAAGTGGAAAATCAGATTCAATAGAAACGGAAGAAGAAACAATCCTAAAACATTCAGATGTTCAAAAATTATTAAAAAAGAAATTGTCAATACGGCAAATATCCTGTTTAAAAAAAATATCAACGAATACCATCTTGAAAGTACAATCAACAGCACTTAAACTTAATATTATATGATGCATTAACAGTGTCAGTTAAAATTATATTTCTTTAAAAATGAGTAGGTTTTATCTTAAATGTAATATGTTAAAATTATTTTGCTATTTTTGTTTTGTGAATTCCAATGAGCTCACAAATTTTATCGGTAATTAAAATTAGCGTTTGCTAAATTCCTGTATCTGAAAGGTCGAAATTTCAAAATCCACAGGAGAGTTTATGTAAATGCTCACGTCAAGGCGTGGGCGTTGCTCAACTTTGTGGATAGGTATTCGACCACCTCAGATACAAGTTAGGTAAGTGTTCCACGCTCTTTGTTTTTATTAACACTACAATTGGAACGTTGTAGAAATAATGTTATAAAAATGATAAACAAAAAATTACTTCTTTTAAGTGTAGGGTTACTTATGACAACCCAAATGATTTTCTCCCAAGTTCCTTCTTATGTTCCAACTAATGGATTAGTGGGTTATTGGCCTTTCAACGGAAATGCTAATGACCAAAGTGTAAATGGATTAAACGGAATTATTAACGGTCCAACACTCACAACAGATAGATTTGGGAATATTAATAGTGCATATTCATTTGAAAATGCAAATCAATACATTACTTTACCTTCTCCACAAGCCAATACATTTGTCAATGCAATGAGTTTTTCTTTATGGTATAAAGAAATTCCCAATGCAGATTTTCAAAATATCTTTGATGCAAGTGGCAAGCCTCTTTTTTTAAGTCCTAATTCATCAGGAATAAGGGCATATTATGGAAATTCTTTTTATGCAGATGCAGTAACACCTTTATTAAATTCAAATAATTGGAAACATATTTTTGTTATTTATGAAGGTCAAAACATAAGTATTTACATTAATGGAAATTTAATTACCTCAGAAACTGCAGGTTTCTCTACAATAATTCAATATCTAAATACTCAAAGTATTGTTGGGTCAACTTTTGCAGTGGGTGGACAATATGCTTATGTAGGCAAAGTTGATGATATAGCTATTTGGAACCGAGCATTAACTCCCCAAGAAATTACGGCTATTTACAACCAAGTTCCTATCTATAGCGACACTTGTAATGCGGTTAGTGGTTCTTTAACCCAAGGTCTTGTTGGCTATTGGCCTTTTTGTGGAAACGCAAATGATGATAGTGGAAATGGAAACAATGGAACAGTTAATGGAGCAACATTAACGACTGATAGATTTGGGAATAGTAATAGTGCATATAGTTTTAATGGTGTTAATAATTTTATAAGTTGTTTAAATAACAATATTCCAGCAGGAAATTCTTCAAGAACATTTAGTGCTTGGTTCTATCTAACTCCTACAAATGGCTATTCGGATGGCTATTCTGTACTTTCTTATGGCACAAATACTTTTCCTGACGGAAGGCTAAATGATATATTTATAAAAGAAAATGAAGTAGAATTTAATACTCATATGAACTATTCTATAAATACAAATCCATTAAATAATAATAATCTTTGGCACAACATTGTTGTAGTTTATAACAATACAAATGTCTCATCAATAATTATTTATTTAGATGGTATTCAAATACAAACTTCAAATTTTAATCTTGTTAATTTAAATACTTTAAACACTTTAAACACCAATCTTTTGTTTGGAAAATCAATAGTTCAATACGCTTCAAATTTTTATTTTAATGGTAAAATAGACGACATCGGAATTTGGAACCGTGCTTTAACCCAACAAGAAATCACTCAACTATATAATCAAAATCAATGCATCACTAACATTACGGTTACAGATACTTTGATTATTAATCTTGGTCAGTTATCATTCAATTATCCAGTTACTTATGCTAACAACATTACTATTTATCCAAATCCTGCAAATACTCAGGTGAATATTAGTTTTAACAACATTTCTGACCTAACAGGAGGAAATATCAATATTATAAATTCATTAGGTCAGCAAGTGGCAACAACTCCAATAACTTTATCGGGAACAAACACTACAATGCCACTTAATACTTGGGGCGGAACAGGATTGTATTTTGTTCAGATTTTGAATGCACAAGGTATTGTTGTTGATGTTAAAAAAATCATATTGCAATAATAAATTTTTTAGTTAAAATTTCATAGAACCACAGATTTTAGAGTCTGTGGTTTTTTGTTATCACAATTAAAATAAATAACTGATTAAAACATGTATAATTACTACAAAATAGTAAATGTGCTATAGAATAGTAATTTCATAGTTTAATTTTCGCATTATCCTTGCAGATTATGTATCCAAATTATTTTGGCGAGTAGATTTTTTTTATACTTTTACACACTATGAAAATTGTCCCGAATAGAATTAGTAATATTCTGGCAGTGATTTTGTTGTCATTTACCTCAGTTTTTGCTGCACCAGGACCACCGCCTCCAGAAATTACACCTCCGCCGCCTCCGCCAGTTAATCTGGATGGTAGCATATGGTTTTTATTACTAGTATCGTTGCTATTTGGTATTTATAAATTGAAACAAATTCTTGCTATAAAAAAAGCTTCAAATTAATTTGAAGCTTTTTTGTTTCTTATAAAAATACCTTTCCTCAACTCCTTGTTGCGTATAATCTTGCAACATATTTTCCCACAACATCAAATTCTAAATTTATTTTTGATCCTATTTGAAATGCTTTAAAATTAGTATGCTCAAAAGTGTAAGGAATAATAGCTACACTAAATTCATTAGGCTTAGAATTAAGAACCGTTAAACTTACGCCGTTTACTGTTATAGAGCCTTTTTCAATGGTAATATTATTTAATTTACTATCATATTCAAAAGAAAAATACCAACTCCCATTTGCCTCATTAATGGCTATACAAACTCCGGTTTGATCAATATGACCTTGAACAATATGCCCGTCAAGTCTGTCTCCAAGCTTCATTGCTCGCTCCAAATTTAATAAATCTCCTGTCCTCCATTCGGCAAGATTGGTCTTTACTATCGTTTCCCTTATTGCTGTTACCGTATATTCTTCATTATCAATAGCGATAACAGTTAGGCAAACTCCATTATGAGCCACGCTTTGATCAATTTTTAATTCGTGAGTTATTGAGGAAGAAACAGTGATATGCAGATTATCATTGTCTTTTTTGATTTCTTTTATTATTCCAAGGGTTTCGATTATTCCTGTAAACATTATGGTTTTATTTTACTAAATTTGCACTTCAAAATTAGCAATAAATAACTTGTCCTTGATATGAAAAAAGCAGAAAATATTATCGTTGGAATATCTATAGGAGATTTAAACGGGATAGGGAGTGAAGTTATCCTCAAGACTTTTGAAGACTCAAGAATGTTGGAACTTTGCACGCCAGTTATTTTTGCCAATGTGAAAGTGCTTTCATTTATCAAAAAAACATTAGAACTCATAGCCCCTCTTCACGGTATCGATCATATAAACCAATTAGTGATTGGGAAAATAAACGTGTTAAACGTTTGGCGTGAAGGAGTTGATTTGAATTTTGGAAACAATGATGAAATCATTGGGAAATACGCTATAAAATCGTTTGTAGCTGCCACAAAAGCTTTAAAAGAAAATCAAATAGATGTGCTGGTAACAGGGCCTATCAATAAATACAATATTCAATCTGAAGAATTTAAATTTCCAGGGCATACAGATTATTTAGACAAAGAATTAGAAGGTAACGCCTTAATGCTTATGGTTCAGGACAATTTAAGAGTGGGTTTGCTAACAGATCATATTCCTGTGAATGAAGTAGCCAAGCATTTAACCGAAAAATTAATCATCCAAAAAATCGAGACTATAAGACATTCTTTAATTCAAGACTTTGGCATAAATAAACCGAAAATTGCCGTTTTATCCTTGAACCCTCATGCTGGAGACAATGGTGTCATAGGCAAAGAAGACGATGAAATTCTAAAACCTACTATTAAGAAAATATTCCAAAAAGGAACCTTAGTTTTTGGGCCCTATGCTGCTGATGGTTTTTTTGGAAGTAATCAATACGAGAAATATGATGCTGTAATTGCCACCTATCACGATCAAGGATTAATACCCTTCAAAACACTGTCATTTGGGAACGGTGTAAATTATACTGCCGGCCTAAACAAAGTAAGAACCTCCCCAGATCATGGCACAGCCTATGAAATTGCTGGAAAAGGAATTGCAGATTATAATTCGTTCAAAGAAGCTGTTTATACTGCCATTGATATTTATAATTCCAGAAATGAGTATCTTGAAATCAGCAAAAATCCTATGAAATTTAAGGAAAAACAGTTATAAACAAAAAAATGTTCATAAGGTTATTGGAATTCCAATAATTTTATATCTTTGCACTCCCGAAACTTCGGGTCAAATTGTTGTTTAGATGAAAAGTATAAATGAATATTTAATTCCATTCATTGGATTAAAATTAGGAAAACATCAGTTTGATTTTAAAATAAATAAAAAGTTCTTTGACGAGTTTGGTTTTGATGAATTTGAAAGTTGTGAATTAGTTGTAGATGTTGTTTTAGAAAAAAAAGCAACCCTACTTGAAATCAACTTTAAACACAAGGGAACTGTAAACGTACCCTGTGATTTAACTGGCGAAATGTTTGATCTACCAATCAAAGGTAAAATTAAATTAGTTGTTCAGTTTGGAGAGGAATTTAATAATGACAATGACGAATTATTGATATTGCCACATGGCGAACATCAAATAGATTTGGCTCAATATATTTATGAAATGATTGTATTGTCGGTTCCGCAAAAAAGAGTTCATCCTGGCGTGAAAGATGGAACCCTGCAAACCGAAGCATTACAAAAATTAAATGAATTACAAGTCAAAGAAATAAAAGAAAAAGCAAAAAAAGAAGATAATATTGACCCAAGATGGGACAAATTAAAACAACTATTAACGGATAAATAATATAGTAAAATGGCGCATCCTAAGAGAAAAATCTCCAAAACAAGAAGAGATAAAAGAAGAACTCATTATAAAGCTACAGTAGCTCAAATTGCAACTTGCCCGATAACAGGTGAGGCTCATTTGTACCACAGAGCTTACTGGCATGAAGGTAAAATGTATTACAGAGGACAAGTTGTTATTGACAAATCAGTAGCAGTGGCTTAATTAAGTTTTTTTACAAAACCAACTCTCACATTGTGGGAGTTTTTTGTTTTAATAAAATTTAAGAAATATGCATTCCTAATTGAAAAAGTATTATTATTTTTTGTAATTTCAACGACTTTTCGATATAAAAAAACCGATAAGAAAAAGACCATTTTATGACTAAAATTACAGCCGCAATCACAGCAGTTGGAGCCTATGTTCCAGAATTTGTACTCTCAAATCAAGTACTGGAAACCATGGTTGATACCAATGACGAATGGATAACCTCTCGAACTGGAATCAAAGAAAGAAGACTTTTGAAAGAAAAAGGAAAAGGCACTTCTTTCATGGCCATTAAAGCCGCTCAAAATTTAATTTCAAAAGCTAACATCAATCCTGAAGAAATAGACTTGGTTATCATGGCAACCGCTACACCAGATATGCAAGTTGCTGCAACAGGAGTTTATGTGGCAAGTCAAATTGGGGCAATTAATGCATTTTCATATGACCTACAAGCCGCTTGTTCGGGTTTTCTTTTCGGAATGTCTACTGCAGCTGCCTACATTCAATCTGGCAGGTATAAAAAAGTGCTCTTAATTGGTGCTGATAAAATGTCTTCCATAATTGATTATACAGATAGGGCCACATGCATCATCTTTGGTGATGGCGCTGGCGCTGTGTTATTTGAACCAAACTATGAAGGGCTTGGTTTACAAGATGAATTATTAAAAAGCGACGGAATTGGAAGAGAATACCTTAAAATAGACGCTGGCGGTTCTATTCTTCCTGCAACTGCGGAGACATTTAAAAACGGACAGCACTATGTATTTCAAGATGGTAAAACGGTTTACAAATATGCTGTTTCAGGAATGGCTGATGTAAGTGAAAAAATAATGCAGCGCAACAATCTAACTAAAGATGATGTGAACTGGTTAATTGCTCACCAAGCCAATAAAAGAATCATTGACGCTACTGCCAACAGAATGGGAGTAGATGATGAAAAAGTTTTAATAAATATTGAAAAATATGGGAATACTACTTCGGCAACACTACCTTTGTTGTTGAGTGATTTTGAAGATAAATTTAAAAAAGGAGATAATTTAATTTTTGCAGCATTTGGTGGAGGATTCACTTGGGGTTCTATCTACTTAAAATGGGCTTACAACAAACAATAACTAACACTAAAACAAACTAATTATGGATTTAAAAGAAATTCAAAACCTGATCAAATTTGTATCCAATTCTGGAGTTGCCGAAGTAAAGTTAGAGACTGGCGATGTAAAAATCACTATCCGAACAACCATAGAAGGTAACGCTTCAGATATCACCTATGTTCAACAAGCCCCTATGCAACAAGCAATAGCTGCTCCAATAGCAAGCGCTCCTGTTGCAGCACCTGCTGCGCCTGCTCCAGCTTCTGATGACAATTCTAAATATGTTACCATAAAATCCCCAATGATTGGAACTTTCTACCGCAAACCTTCTCCTGATAAGCCAATGTTTGTTGAAGTAGGTAGTGCTATTCAAAAAGGAGATGTGCTTTGTGTAGTTGAAGCTATGAAATTATTTAATGAAATTGAAGCTGAAATCACAGGTAAAATCGTTAAGATTCTTGTTGATGATATGTCTCCCGTTGAATTTGACCAACCATTATTCTTAGTTGACCCTTCTTAATTTGAAAATTTGAAGATGTGTCAATTTGAAAATAATTAGCCTTCTTCATCCATTTTCAAATTATCTAATTGTCTAATTTTCAAATTAAGAAAAATGTTTAAAAAAATATTAATTGCCAATAGAGGCGAAATTGCGCTTCGCGTAATCAGAACTTGTCGTGAAATGGGTATCAAAACAGTAGCTGTTTATTCAACTGCTGATGCTGAAAGTTTACACGTAAAGTTTGCAGACGAAGCCGTTTGTATTGGTCCTCCACCAAGTAATTTATCTTACTTAAAAATGTCAAATATTATTGCTGCTGCGGAGATCACTAATGCAGATGCAATACATCCAGGTTATGGTTTTCTTTCAGAAAACGCTAAATTCTCAAAAATTTGTCAAGAACATGGTATCAAATTTATTGGTGCTTCTCCTGAAATGATTGACAGAATGGGAGACAAAGCTTCCGCAAAAGCTACTATGAAAGCCGCTGGAGTTCCTTGTGTGCCTGGTTCGGAAGGAATTTTAGAATCATACGAACAAGCAGAACAAATTGCCCATGAGTTTGGTTATCCAGTAATGCTAAAAGCTACCGCTGGTGGTGGTGGAAAAGGCATGCGTGCCGTTTGGAAAAAAGAGGATTTGCTAAAAGCTTGGGAAAGTGCTCGTCAAGAGTCAGCAGCCGCTTTTGGCAATGATGGTATGTATTTAGAAAAATTGATTGAAGAACCAAGACATATCGAGATACAAGTTGTTGGCGATGCTTATGGCAAAGCTTGTCACTTATCCGAAAGAGATTGTTCGGTGCAACGTCGTCATCAAAAATTGACTGAGGAAACTCCGTCGCCATTTATGACGGATGATTTGCGTAATAAAATGGGAGAAGCCGCGGTTAAAGCTGCAGAATTTATAAAATACGAAGGCGCTGGTACAGTGGAATTCTTAGTAGATAAGCACAGAAATTTCTATTTTATGGAGATGAATACACGTATCCAAGTAGAACATCCTATCACAGAACAAGTTGTAGATTATGATTTAATTCGGGAGCAAATTTTAGTAGCTGGTGGCGTGCCAATTTCTGGAAAAAATTATTTTCCACAATTACACGCAATTGAATGTCGTATCAATGCTGAAGATCCTTATAATGATTTTCGCCCATCACCAGGAAAAATCACTACGCTTCATGCGCCAGGAGGCCATGGTGTTCGTTTAGATACTCATGTGTATGCTGGTTATACCATTCCGCCAAATTACGACTCGATGATTGCAAAGTTAATCACGACAGCTCAAACGCGTCAAGAAGCTATAAATAAAATGAAACGCGCTTTAGATGAATTCGTAATTGAAGGTGTTAAAACTACTATTCCGTTCCACCGTCAGTTGATGGATGAACCCGATTATGTAGCTGGAAATTATACTACCAAGTTTATGGAAAGTTTCAAAATGAACGATCCAGAATAAATAAAAAAACCCAACTTTCTAGTTGGGTTTTTTGATTATTAATTGTTTAAGGGGAAAACCAGGTAGCTGCATTATTAATCGAGTTTGTTGTTAATAATCAAGCCGCACTAGTGGCGGAAGGAATGAGCACTAATTTTGCTGATATATTGACGGGTTAAAAGGAGAGTTTAACCCAAAAGAACAACGGGCAAAATAAGCTTTTTAATAACCGCGAGCAACTAACGGATGCTAACCAAATGCATTATGATGAACTGTTGAAAATGATTAAAAAAATTGTTAGGAATGGGAAATTGGTTTTTAAAGGGAGTGTTACTCAGGATGAATATACTTCGGTTAAAGTTATTCAGCGCATGAGAGCGGCGAAGAAGAAAGTGGAAGAAGGAAATAACTAGGTTTTAAGTTTTTTTGTTTGGAGAAGCTCAATGATTTATTTCATTGGGCTTTTTTTAGTTTGTCTTTTAATGATTGGTTTTCTTCTTCGAGTTTAGCATTGTATTTTATGATGATTTCAAAAGCATTTTTAGGGATGTTGATGTATTGTTTGCCCATACCATTATCTTGGGAGGTGAAATTCTCATTTTTTGAATTACTCGAATTATTAATTTCCTTAATTTCTTCAACAGGGACTTCTAGTGTTTTTGCAAAACGGTTCCATTCATCGTTGCTTATAGGAGATTTTCCTCTTTCTTTTCTGGAATAGGTGGTTTGTTCAATGGCAGTTAGGTGTGCCATTTGTTTTTGCGTTAATCCCTTTGCTTTTCTTGCCTCAATAAGTTTTTGTTGTTCCATAATATTAAAGTTTGATGCTTGAATATACATTTACTACGTAGCGGATATTTGTTGTTCAATAATTTTTTACACAATTTATTAATTACAACTAACAGGTTATATGTCGTAGCATTACTGTTTTGTATGAAAATCAAAGGAAATAAATTAAAATGACAATATTTTTAACATTTATTAAAAAACGCTTGGTGATCTAAATTTTTTAGAAAAAAAATTTTTGGATGTAATTAAGTGAACTAGTTGGGTGTAATTATTTGAAGTAAAACGTTTGATTTAATATAAGTCAAGCTATTGCAATTCAATATCTTGAAGTCTATAATAACCATAAATATGGTAAAAAATTATTTTAGCGTTTTAGAAGTTATACGTTCTTTGAATTGTGTGCTAGAATACAAATCAGATGATGGTAGAAAACAAAAAATGTGTGATTTAGAAGTGAATGCGTTGCCTAAAACTGCTAAATTTATGTAGATTTCTATTCTAAATTTATTGTTCAAAGAGATTAATAATAAACATATTTCTAACGTTATCGAGCGAAGCCAGTTCAATAAAGGAGGACGAAAATTGTTTTTATTTTAGAAGAAGTAAGAATAAAATTATCCTCAGGGTTTTTAGAATTTGAAGATCATTATTTTGTAGATAGTATGCCGTTGGAGATTTGCACGTTTACTCGTTATTGAAGAATTATGATATGTAAAAATAGTTTGAAACTGTTCCTTCAGAATGAGTTTGTACTTCTCAAAATAACGGGTTTTATGGATATAAATTACTTGGGGTTTGTTCAATAGCTGGCGTTTTTCATTCTACAGCTATTACAAAAGGGAAGTTCACGATGTTCCTTTTTTGAAAAACATACAACAGCAAATCTGTGATTGTGCCTTTTTTGGCGATAGAAGTTATTTGTCGCATAGCATTCCATTAAATTTATTTCGAACGGTAAATATCAAATTAGCCCGTAGCTAAAGGCGAATAGGCGGGGCAAACACCAATAAGAGCTAATAAAAAGACTGCAAGCCACAACCTTATAATTATAGTAACCCTAGAAATAGAATTGAAACATTATTTTGACAAGCGTGCGAGCAGTTCAGAAATACTAAAACTTTTGATGGCATTACAACAACTCCTAAGCAGTTGCGAACGCGCAGTGCAATTTAGCGAAAATAACAGCATTACCATTGGTTCACTATACCAATACATTCATCTTTGATAGACCAATGAACCATGGTAAAAATCAAATAATTTTTGACCCAAGGGGTACATTTAATTTCTTTTAAGCGAATTTATACGCTATTATACGCTTAAAATAAATCCTAGGAATTGTAAGAAGCAAATGTAAATCGTATGAATATTTTATTGACATTTGAAATACTTAAAATCATTCTTACATTTGTTTTATTGGATACAAAGTTCACGTTGTGGAAAGTGAGATGAGTGATGGTGGTTTTAAAAAAATATTTATAAATTAAAAATTTTAGAAATTATGAAAAAATTAGAAGATTTTCAAGCTGAGCAAATAGAATTAAAATCAATTGTTGGAGGGGGAGATCCACCAACAGGTTATGTTTGTGATAAGAAAAAAAATACGCTTGAAAGAGCAACTGTAAATAAAGCACTTATAAACGGAACAACTTGCACTTTAAACTCTCCTGATACTTATTGTGATGATAATGGTAATGGTATTTGGGATTCTGGCGAGCCAGGGAACATAAGAACAGGTGAGGGAGTAATTTCTTGTTAATTACCCTCTTCAATAATTTAGAGAATTGATTTCTATTATAAAATAGTATGCCTTTTTAGGGTGTACTATTTTTTAATTCTAGCTAATTTTAATTTAGTATAAATTGAAAAATCTGTTCAACTAGTTTTTTTATATTTAGTTCGTGTTTATAAACTATATAATTGCTAATTAACAACTTAAATGACATGAAACACATCTTTATGTATTTTTTTATAATTATATCCATCTCTGGATATAGCCAAAAAAAATCAAACTTTAAAAAATATGATGAATTTGTTTGGAATGCAATGATTCAATTCAAAAATAAAGACTACGAGAATTCGCTGAAAAATTTTAAAAAAGCATTTAAAATCATTTCAAATGACTCTGATTATGACTATTTCTATGCCGCTGCTGCCGCACTAAATCTAAATAATGACATTGAGAGTGAGAGGCTGATAATAGAATCAATCAAGGAAATGAATACTTCAAAAGCTTTCTTTTTAAATTTTAAAGAATTTGACCCTTTCCGTTCAAAAAAGCTTTTTGAAAAAATTTCAGATAATTACGAAAAATATCAGGTAATATTTTTTAAAAATTTAGCCCATCCAGAAATTTATAAGGAAATTGACAGCTTATTTTCAAGAGATCAAAAAGTTAGACTCAATGGAGATGATATTAATAAAATAGACACACAAAACATAAACCGTCTGATTGAAATAACCAAAAAATACGGATGGCAAGATAGAGGAGCATGGACAATTTTATGGCACCATAGAGGCGAATACGGTCAAGACGAAAGAACGTATGCTAATAAAAATGTTATAGACAGTCTAATCGCAGTAGGCAAAATACCCAAAGATTTTTGGACAACATATGAAGTCGAAAAATTGGAAAAAGCTAAAAATAACATTTGGTCCTTTTTTAAACCTTATATAGACGATCAAATAGCGAAAGACAAAATGAGAAAAGATTTTTGGGCGCGATATGAAGACGAAAAATCAATAACGATAAAAAAAACTCAGGTTTATGGGATTTTTTGGTCACAACTTAATGAATTACCAATTGAAGATATTGAAAATGTTGATAAAAGAAGATCATTAGTAGGAATGCCACCTCTATGGTATATGAGTAAAACATGTGATTTCAAATTGCCGGACGGATATAAACCAAAAATGAACTATGATATCAGAAATAATTGGTATAAATTTTAAAAAAAAGTTATCTGCTCACGATTAAAAGTATGTTGCTCTTAGCAAAATATAATAATTAATTGGGTGTAATTAAGAAAATAATAAGAACTAAAATTAATTTGTCAAATCCAGGCAGCTATTAGTTAGAAATATAATTCGTTTTTTAACAGAAAAAGAACGTATGGGAAGTGAAATTTTAATTGTATCAGAAAGTTTTGATAAATCTGCACAAAATATTATGGAATGGTTGTATTTCTATGGCGAAAAAAATACCAGAAAAAATGTTGACACCGATTTTGAACAGTTTTATATCAAAATTTCTAATAATTCATTACAGACTAGTTTAACAAATAAATTTATATTGAATAGACGAGGTTATGTACCTTTAATGCCACAAGAGTTAAAGAAAACGATTTGGGGTGATTATCTAAAAAGAGAACAACTCCCTGTTTTGTTTTATTTAGAGAACTTAAATAAAAGCAATTATATAGGTTCGTATAATCAAGAGTTTAGTAATAATAAGATTTTAAATTTAAGATTAGCAGCTGATTCAGGACTCAAAATACCAAATACCATTGTAACTAACAATAAAGAAAATTTACTTCAATTTATTGAAAAGGGGAAAAAGTATATTACAAAATCGATCTATATATCACCTTATATTGAGACAACAAAAGAATCATATTATGGAAATGGTACTATAGAATTGGACACTAATAACATTTCTGAAAATTTTGCACCATCATTGGTTCAGGAATATATAGAAAAAGAAATAGAGATTAGAGTATTTTTTATACAAGACACCTTTTATTCGATGGCTATTTTTTCTCAGAAAAATATTAAAACGAAAATAGATTTCAAGAACTATGATAAAGAAAATCCAAATCGAAATGTTCCCTTTTTGCTGCCAGATGAAATTCTAACAAGCATCAAAAGATTTATTAAAAAAACAGACTCCAATACAGGATCAATTGATTTAATATTGAGACCTACTGGGGATTATGTTTTTTTAGAAATTAATCCAATGGGGCAATATGATTGGTTATCCGAAAATTGCAATTACTATATCGATAAGAAAATAGCCGAAATTTTAATTAATGAATCTAAATATGAATGAAAATAAAAATTTTAATGCTTTGCCTCTTGAGTTTCAGAAAATAAACGTAGAAACTAAAATTTTAAGTAGCGAATTAAAAACACGAAAAAGCACTATTAGTATTAATTTTTATCAATCTAAAAATGTATTTCCAGATTTTTTTTATAAGCCAATATCTAAAATAAATAACATTGACGTTAACAAATAAAAAAATTAAATTATTTGCTTCGAGTATTCCTGTTAAAGGTATAACCCGAAGTATAATTTGTGATATCCAAAGGAGATCATATCTTTTTATTCCTAATGATTTGTGCGATATTTTACTTGCACATGATGGAAAATCATTATCTAAAATTAAAGAAATTTATTCAAATCAATTTGATTCGATAATTGATGACTATTTTCAATTTTTATTTGATAAAGAACATATTTTCTATACCGATATTCCAAATTCATTTCCAAAGTTATCTTTAGAATGGTATGATCCGTTTGAAGTAAACAATGCAATAATTGATGTTGATGAAAATTTTGATTTTGATAAAATTCTCACTCAATTAAATAGTTTAAAATGTAAATTTTTAGAAATCAGATTTTGGAAAGATTTTAATTATGATGAAGTTTTGAAGTTTGTCGAAAAAGAGAAATTAATTTTTCATTCTATAGGCTTTATTATCCCATATTCAGTAAACATAAAAGAAGAACATTTGAAAAATTTATTTTATAATTATCCCAGGGTTGCATATTTTATTATTACTAATACTCCCGAACCTAATTCTATACAACAACAAAATAATAAAGATGTAAAAATTATTTACATAAAAGAGAAAATATCACCTTCATTACATTGCGGTGCAATAAATTCAGAATACTTTGTTGTGAATACTAAGCTTTTCACTGAATCCCAACACCACAACACCTGCCTTAATCGCAAAATCTCCATAGACAAAGACGGCAACATCAAAAACTGCCCATCAATGGCGGAGAGTTTTGGGAATATTAAAGATACCACACTCAAGGAAGCATTAAACAAACCAGGATTTAAAAAATACTGGAACATCAATAAAGATCAAATAGAAGTGTGCAAAGACTGTGAGTTTCGACACATTTGTACCGATTGTCGTGCCTATATAGAAGATCCAGAAAACCAATATTCAAAACCCTTAAAATGTGGTTATAATCCTTATACCAATGTGTGGGAAGAATGGAGTACTAATCCTTTAAAACAAAAAGCGATTGAGTATTACGGTATGCAAGATTTGGTGAAAAAAGATTTAAAAACCTAATGCTAATAAATGATGAGACTCCTCGTTACCTCGGAGTGACAAAAAATGCGTAAAAAATTCCCTTTCTACAAACAACCCGACTCCAAAGACTGCGGTCCCACTTGCCTAAAAATCATCGCCAAGCATTATGGCAAAACGCTCAACATCCAAACGCTTCGAAACTTATCAGAAACCACAAGAGAAGGCAGTAATTTATTAAACATTAGCGATGCAGCCGAGAGCATTGGTTTTAAAACACTGGGTGTAAAACTAAGTATAGAAAAACTTTATGAGGCGCCATTGCCTTGTATCTTGCATTGGAATAAAAATCATTATGTGGTGCTGTATAAAGTGGGAAGTGGGAAGTTGGGAGTGGGAAGTTTTCTCAAAAGAATAGTTGGAATAACTACCAACTTGCATTCCCGAAGTCTCGGGACGGCTTCCTACTCCATTTCTGATCCAGCGTTTGGATTACTCGAGTACAACGAGGAAGAATTTATAAAACATTGGATAGGTAATAATGCTGATGCCACTACCGAGGAAGGGATTGCGTTGTTGATAGAGCCAACAGCTTTCTTTCGACATCCCAAAACTTCGGGACAAGATGACCAAGAAGCAAAAAAGTCAATCTTCAAAAGCCCACTTTGGGGTTTGGGGGCTTACATTTTTCCTTACAAATCTTTTGTTGTTCAATTAATTATCGGGTTATTGGCTGGTAGTTTATTGCAATTGATTTTTCCTTTCCTTACCCAAAGTGTGGTGGATGTGGGTATTCAAAACCAGAACATTCATTTTATTTATTTGATACTGTTTGCGCAGTTGTTTTTGTTTTTTGGGAAAACGGCTTTGGAACTTATACGGAGTTGGATTTTACTGCATCTTTCTACCCGTATCAACATTTCGTTAATTTCGGATTTTTTTATCAAGTTAATGAATTTGCCCATTTCGTTTTTTGATGTGCGAATGACTGGCGATATTATGCAACGCATCAATGATCATCACAGGATAGAACGAATTCTTACAACCTCCTCGCTGAGTGTTTTGTTTTCGTTCATCAATATGTTTATTATGGGTGGTGTCCTTGCCTACTATAACTTGAAAATATTTGCTGTTTTTTTTATTGGAAGTGTGTTTTATTTTGTTTGGGTTACCTTATTTTTAAAACGAAGAGCCGCTTTAGACTACAAGCGTTTTTCCGAAGTGTCGCAAGAGCAAAGCAAAGTGATTGAACTCATCAACGGGATGCAAGAAATAAAATTGCACAATGCCGAAAAACAAAAACGATGGGGTTGGGAATTCATACAAGCACGATTGTTTAAAGTGTCTATGAAAGGATTGGTCTTGGAACAAACACAAACCATTGGTTCTAATTTTATCAACGAATTAAAAAACATTATCATTATTTTCCTTTCGGCAAAGTTGGTTATTGACGGTCAAATCACATTGGGAATGATGATGGCAATTAGCAGTATTGTAGGCAGTTTAAATGGTCCAATTGCACAATTAATTAATTTTATTCGTGAAGCGCAAGATGCCAAAATATCCATGGCACGATTGTCTGAAATTCATGAGAAAGAAGATGAAATACAACAAGCAAGTAATCAAGCCCATGACATACCCAATAATTGCGATATTATCATAAAAGATTTATCGTTTAGATACATCGGCTCGGATGCTATGGTTTTAGAAAACTTAAACCTCACCATTCCTGCCCATAAAATAACCGCCATTGTGGGCACTAGCGGCAGCGGAAAAACTACTTTAATGAAGTTGTTACTGAAATTTTATGAACCGAATAGTGGAGGGATAAGTCTAGATAGTAATCCCTCAACTGCGCTCGGGAAGACAAATTCGGGTGGTATTGACTTGAAAAACATTTCACAAAAAGCATGGCGAAGTCATTTGGGAACTGTAATGCAAGAGGGCTATATCTTTAATGACACCATTGCTAATAATATTGCGATTGGGGTTGACATTATTGATAAAGAGCGATTGGTTTATGCAGCTGATGTGGCAAATATTAATGCTTTTATTCAAGAGTATCCGTTGGGTTATAATACCAAAATAGGTATGGAAGGCGTTGGGATGAGTACGGGGCAAAAGCAACGTTTGTTAATAGCTAGAGCGGTATATAAAAACCCCGAAATGTTGTTTTTTGATGAGGCAACAAGTTCGCTTGATGCTAATAATGAAAAAGAAATTATGCAAAAATTGGATATTTTCTTTAAAAACAAAACGGTTGTGGTAATTGCACACCGATTGAGTACGGTTATGAATGCCGACCAAATTGTAGTGTTAGAAAAAGGTAAAATTGTGGAAATTGGGAGTCATAAAGAATTGGTAGCTAAAAAAGGAAGTTATTATGAGTTGGTGCGAAATCAGTTGCAACTAGGGAGTTGAGATTGAATAATTTGTAAAAGAGCACTTCGACTGCGCTCAGTGTGACATAAAATGGAAGATAAAAATAAAACATTTGAATTACGAAGTGAGGAAGTACAAGAAATCCTGACACGAGTACCACATTGGTTAATCCGATGGGGTTCAGTTGTGGTTTTATTAATCTTAGTATCTCTGTTTTTTGTGTCGTGGTTGGTTAAATATCCTGATGTAATTAGTACTCAAATAGTAATTACAACCACTATTCCGCCCGAGAAATTAGTTGCAAAAATAACGGGGAAAATTGAAGTTATTTTAGTAAATGACAGAGAAACTATTCTAAAAAATACACCGCTTGCCGTTATTGAGAATTCAGCAAATTATAATGACGTTTTTTTATTGAAAAGCATTGTAGATACTATCAATATTGACAAAAATAAATTTCCTTTTGAGAAATTAAAATCGTCTCAATTGGGAGAAATAGAAAGTTTATTTGCCCTTTTTCAAAAAGAAAGTATAGCAGATGATTTGAATACAAAACTGCAACCTTATAAAGTTGAAGGATTTGCTCAAAATTATGAAGCCACACAACTACAGGAACGATTAAATTTATTAGAGTCACAAAAAGACATTAATCAAAGTGAATTAGCACTCCAAAAAATTGATTTAGACCGTTATGAAACATTGTACAAAAAAGGAATTATTGCAACTCAAGAAATAGAAAAACAACGATTAATTTATCTACAATCTCAAAAGAATTACAAAGGAGTTTTAAGTTCTATTTCTAGTTTAAAGTCTTCTTTAAACGAGCTCAAAAAAAACAGTAAAACCAATCAAATAAACGAAAATAAAGAAAATGTAAACCTAGAACGCAATGTCATTCAATCTTTTTATCAATTGAAAAAAGCGATAAAAGATTGGGAGTTGAATTATGTTCTACTTTCTTCAATTGATGGTAAAGTATCTTATTTACAACTTTGGGCAGCAAATCAAACCGTAAATGCTGGAGATAATGTATTTGCTGTAATTCCAACAAATGAAAGTGGATATATAGGTAAAGTAAAAGCTCAAGCACAAAATTCGGGTAAAGTAAAAATTGGGCAAACAGTAAATATTAGATTGGCTAATTATCCTGATAGAGAATTTGGCATAGTAACGGGCATTATAAAAGCGATTTCGCTAACTCCTGATAAAGATGGTAATCTATTGATTGATGTTTCATTGCCAAATGGATTAAAAACATCTTATAAAAAACAAATTATTTTCCAACAAGAAATGAGCGGAACTGCTGATATTGTAACCGAAGATTTGAGATTGTTGGAAAGATTGTTATATCAGTTTAAAGATATTTTTAAACGATAACTTTACAAAAGACATTTACTAATTAGCCCCGATTGTAGTGAATAGCGTATAAATGTCCCGTAGTTTCGGAATAAATTGAAAGCCCAACTTTAACAAGTTGGGCTTTTTCTATCATTACAACGTTTCCTTCAACCATTTATAAAATTCACGCTGCCATACTAAGCCATTTTGAGGATATTTAAAACTCATTTTTCTCTAAAATTGCTGCAACCTTTACTTTTAAATCGGGTAAATTAATTTTGATTACATTCCAAATTGTTAAATCATCAATTCCAAAATATTCATGAATAACTAAATTGCGTAAACCAATGATTCTTGCCCAAGGAATTTCAGGATTATTCAAAATCAGTTTTTCTGATAATCTATTACTTGCTTCGCCTATAACTTCGAGTTGACGTAATGTTGCATTAAACATCATGGAGTGTTTTGTAAAATGTTCTAAATCTACATCTTGCAAATAGTTTTCTATTTCATTTATAGCATCTATAACGTGGAGCAATCGTACTTTATCACCTAATCTATCTTGCATAAATTAGTTTTTTTTCGTTATCCAAAATAGGTTTAATATATTTTGACAAACCTCTAGCAGAAACTAAATCCACTTTTTTAGAAAGCAATTCTTGTAAGTCTAACTTCATTTGTATAAATTCCAATCCTATTGGTTGATTATAATCTAGTTCTACTAATAAATCAATATCACTATTTTCGTTTTCTAAATCTTTACTGTAAGAACCAAAAAGATAAGCTTTCAAAACGGGTTGTTTTGAAAAAAAAATCTTAATTGTTTCTATTTGATTGCTGTTAAGACTCATTTTGTATAGTATTTTAGTCAAAAATACTTAAAAAAGTTACTTGTTACAACGTTTCCTTCAACCATTTATAAAATTCACGCTGCCATACTAAACCATTTTGTGGTTTTAATACCCAGTGGTTTTCCTCAGGAAAGTAGAGCAAACGGCTTTTTATACCTCGCAATTGTGCCGCTTGAAAAGCTTCTTGCGCTTGCCCTATTGGCACACGAAAGTCTAATCCGCCTTGAATGATTAGGATTGGTTTGTTCCATTTGTCTACAAAATTGATTGGGTTGAAAGTGGTGTATGATTTTTGTGCTACTGCATTGTCTTTTTCCCAATAAGCACCGCCAAAATCCCAATTGTTAAAAAATACTTCTTCGGTAGTGCCAAACATACTTTGTGTATTGAAAACGCCGTCGTGTGCAATAAATGTTTTGAAACGGTTGTTGTGAATTCCAGCTAAATAAAACACGGAATAGCCACCATAACTTGCCCCTATGCAACCTAAACGAGATTTGTCAACATAACTTTCTTTGGACACATCATCAATGGCTGAGAGGTAATCATCCATTACTTGTCCACCCCAATCTTTTGAGATTTGTTCGTTCCAAGCTTGACCGTGTCCATACATTCCTCTTCTGTTAGGCGCTACTACGATATAACCTTGAGATGCCATGAGCGAGAAATTCCAACGAAAGGAATAGAATTGTGTCAATGGTGATTGTGGCCCACCTTGGCAATACAATAGCGTTGGGTACTTTTTGGTTTTATCAAAATTTGGCGGTAGAATCACCCAAACTAACATTTTCTTATTATCGGTAGTGGATACATAACGTCTTTCGAATTTTGGTAAAGCTAATTTAGCATAGGTTTCATCATTGGTTTTAGTGAGTTGTAACCAAGTTTTTTTCTTAGTGTTGTAAGAATAAATTTCCAAAGCATGGTTCATATCGGTTCTGGTCAAAATGAAATTTTCGCCTGAAACATCTACAATATCATGCACGTCGAAGTCTCCAAAAGTAATTTGTTTAACTTCGCTTGCTTTTTTGGCCAATGGGAGATAAGCTATTTCAAATAGTTGTTGGGTTCCATCAACGGCGGCTAAAAAATATAGTTTAGCACCATCAGGACTCCATTTAAAACTTTCTACCGAGCCATCCCACTTTGCGGTAAGATTTATATTTGAAGCTCCGTTAAAACGAACGATGATATCGTTTTTATCGGCTTCGTAACCATCGCGTTTCATTTGTAGCCATGTCAATTCTCCTTTTGGTGAAAAGACAGGATTAGTATCGTAACCTAAATTGTCTTCGGTTAGATTTTTGGTGGTTTGTGTATATATGTTATATTCATATAAATTGGTATTGGTAGAAATAGCATAAGCTGTTCCAAATTTCTTTTTACAAACATAGATAATGCTTTGACCAGAAGGAGACCAAATATAATCTTCATCACCACCGAAAGGCTTTTGCGGACTATCAAATGGTTCGTCTTTCATAATGTCTATAGGGGTAGCTTTATCTTTATTCTCGGCATAGAAAACATGGTTATGAGTTCCGTTATTCCATGTGTCCCAATGACGATAGTCTAAACCATTATAAACTTGTGCATCAGCTTTTTGTAAATCGGGATAAAAATCTTTGCCTAAAACATTTTCTGTTTTTACTTCTTGAGTGGAAAGAATGTATTTACCGTCAGGAGAGCTATTTTTGTCTGCCAATATTTCTTTGGTATCCTTCAATTCAGTTGGCATTCCTCCTGTTATAGGAATAGTAAAAAATTTGCTATTCGATTTATTTTCTTCCATAACTGGAGTACTTACTTTATAAACTACCGATTTTTTATCTTTTGAAATACCCAATGCTGTTACCCTATTAAGTTTCCAAAGAGTCTCGGGTGAAAGTACTTCTTGAGCTGATGCAGTTATACTCATACTACTAACGATTATAAAAAATAATTTTTTCATGTTTTGATGATTTTTTAAAGGCTAAAAATAGTGAATTCTTATCATAAAAAAAGCCATCTTATAGATGGCTTAATTAGAATTAATGCTATTATAATTAGTTTATTACAATATCATCTATTTGAACGGTCGTTGTAATTGTATCTGTTCCAATATATTCAAAAACAAAATATCCATTACCCGTCAAACCTGAAGGAATGTTATAAGTCCCAGGTGAACTGAAACTGTTTTCTGAAGACCCAATTCCCGGATAGCTAATATTAAAGCTTGTTGTAATATCTACAAAATTACTCATGTTAACCTGTGTTCCTAATGTATAATTAGCTGCGGTTACATAATAAACTTTTAAAGCTATACCTCCTGAATTATATCTGATTTCCTTTTTAAAAGTAAATGTATTTGCAGTGGTAAAATCTACCGGCACAAGGAACAATGTTTTAGCTGGAACTCCAGGGTTTCCAGAACCATTAAAAGAGCTCATCTCAATATATTTATTACCACTGAAAGTTTTAAGCTGCCATACTCTGCTGCCTATCACAGGATCATTGATATATTTAGGGAAAACCGATTGATTAGTTGTTGTGTACGAAGTAAATGGCTCATTCAGTGTTCCTCCATAAACCATAGCAGTTCCTCCAACAGCTGGAGCGGCGTCAAAACGAGGCAACGTTAATTGAATGTCACTCTCATATCTAACAATGAATTGAAAATCACTTTGGTATTTTGTTAAAACACCTCTAACTTTACCACTTCCTGTTGGAACAGTTTTGCCTGTGAAAGGTGCAAAACTACTAAAACGGATAATGCGTTCAATACCACCAGCTGTAGATGTTAGCATATGGTTTGTTGCTCCTCCACCTGAATCAACATCATAGTATGTTCTGTTTATTGAACTGTCAGAAAACTCAACACCATCAACATCAACCAAAGTATTTTGATTAGCATCAGTGTAAGCTTGAGCTAACGTCAATGTTCTTAACATTGCGCTTTCAGGCTTTACAGTTGATGATGGAAATAAATGGTCTTTATATTCAAATTCGGATATTCTACCAATAGTTCCTTCATATAAGGAACCTATTTGTAATGAACCGTAAACTATCCCTATGTATAATCCCTTCAATTTGATATAAACCTTTCTTCCTGGTGTAAATCCTTCTCCAAATAAGGTAGTTGCATTAACAGGCACACTAAATCCAATTGGGTTTGATCCATCAGTTGGAATAGTTTGAAATGAAATTGATTTATAAAAAGTCCCTTGTGCATCACTCGAAGTTACATAGGCTTCAATAACGTCATCAGTTGTATATTCAATTGGTGGGGTTAATGAGGGTGGTGTATCATCTACTATAGGTGCTGCAGTTTTTACAACTGCTACTGTAGTGGTAGTCGTTAACTCATAAGTAGTCAAAGTATTTTCCGGAACAGTGTAGTGATCGTCTGATGCACAGCTAGAAAAAAGTCCTAAGACAAACAGCGATAGTAAACCCGATTTTAAAAATATATTTTTCATAATACTATTTAATTGTTATAAATTCTAATGTTGTCAATTTGATAACCTCCATCTAAAGCTGGATTTGTTCCTGAACCTTTTACCTTAAATGCGATATTGATGTTTCCTGTATAACCAGACAAATCAATTAAACCCGATTTAATGAAAAGGAAATAAGCAGAGCTCGTTGATGGTAGTATAGCTCCAGCTGGTTGCCAGTTTGCTGTAGTTAAATTGGTGCCATCATAATCAGTAGCAATTAAAACTTCAAGCGAATTGGCCGAGTCGCTTACATAACTTTGAGAAGTAATAAATTCCAATTTTTCGCCTTCCTGAGCATCCATATTAATTTTTGGGGAGACTAACCAACCAATATTTGTCAAATTACCTGATTGGTATGAAGTGAATTCAGCATATGCATTGCCATTGTATACTTGTGCTTTCCATTTAGCCGTTCCAACTTCAGCTATATTCTCCCAATTCGGTGTAGCCAAAGTAATATTGTCTTTTGCCCCAACAGAAAAATCTTCCATGAAAATCATGGGTCTTAAATAAGGTGTTTTAATATCACCTTCTGGAGAACATCCAGACAATGATAAAAATGTGATTAATCCCATTATCAATAAAATTTTATTTCTTTTCATAGCTGCAATATTAAAAATTAACATAAAGATTTAAAAAATACGTTCTACCATAACCATAAAAATACTTAGGTGCAAAAGCTGGAGTTCCACTTGAAACGTCCTGATTTACTTCTCTAAAATTAGCATTCCTAGTTTGTTCAAAACCACCTGTTTTGTAATCAACATCAAGAACATTATTTATGGTAGCAAACAATCCAAAAGTAGTGTTTTTTATTTTCCAAGACTTTCCTCCAGTCAAATTAACAAGGTAGAAGTCATCAAATTTTTCCTGTTTCAATAGCTGTTTAGCTCTTTCCTGTGTAGCTTCCGGGAATGGAAAACCATCCGGATCCAAAGGATTTCTAAAGAAATTGTCTGTTCTCAATAAACCTGATACATCTATGTAATTATCTGCAAGATAATTCGCATTAGCTCCAATCCACCAAAACTTTGGGTCTCTGTATTCAATTCCGAAAGAAGCTGCAGTTTGTGGTCCGCCAGAAAGTCTGTATCCTTTTAAGTAAGCCTTTCCGAAATCGGTAACTGGATTAGTATTTGTTTCAGATGCTAAATTATCATTGTTGAGCGAAACGTTTGGATTATTATTGTATGTATACTCTCCATAAGCCCCACTAAGTGATAATTTAATTGTAGAAGTAATTTGGTATTCCATACCTAATTCCAATCCGATATTTTGTTTTTCGATTCCTTTTACTGTTTCGGCTACGAATGCATCTCCGCCATCTCCGCCATCATCAGCAAAAATTCCTTCACCAAAGAAAAAAGATGTTTCAGTAGCATTTTTAATATTGGACCAGTAAGCTGTAAGCCTCGATTTGAATTTTGGTGCTTTAATAATATAACTTATATCACCACTAGTTATGTTTTCAGATTTCAAATCCCCAACTACATTATCATTTAAACGAGCATTTGGGAAAAGATTTCTCAAAGTTGGTGCTTTTGTAATATAAGCGGTGTTTACAGCAAGAAATTGTTTTCCAGTAATTTTATACGTTAGGCCTCCTTTAAAACCGAAGTTTTCATAAAGATATGTTTTACTTTTTCCAAAAGAGTTGGTTGGATATAAACCGTTTTTATATAATCCTTCTCTTTGGTATTCTGTTCTTGTAAAAGACTCTGCTAGATAGAAATCAATTTTTTTGTACGTGAATTTAAACTGGGTAAAGGCATCAAGTGTATTAGCCAATAAATTATAGTTGTAAGAGAATTCGCCATCGCCTGCAAGAACTTGTTCTTGAGTGATTTGTCTTTGCGGATTATTCAAATCTGCCTCAGCTCTATCTCCTGATTGGAAGCTATCCGTATCAAGAAAGTAGTTTCCGCCAAGTAAATCCAAGATGTTCGCAAAGTTGTGTGACTTCAATCTTCTATATGTTGCACCAGCATTCATATTGATATTGTCTGCCAATTGTGAATTTAAAACAGAGTTAACTGTCCAAACTTTATCATCAGTTCTGTCTTCATACAACATATAAGCAGTACTTAATCCAGCATTATTATTAGCTCGGTTTACTTCATACAATGAATTCCAGTTAATTTGTCTGTTTGCTAGAAAATTAGCTCTAGCATTTTGTCCAGCTAAAACGTTTGCTAGATCATCGCCTAAGAAATTAGTATAATCTGTAGCATCATATTGTGATGTATAATAACTTGGTAAGTTTCTGTAATAAGTTGGGTCTGGATTGTCAGCACCATTATAATCTAAACGACTATTGCCAATTTTTCCAAATTGATGAGTCACACTAGTATTCAAATTAGTTTTATCAGAAATTTTCCAATAATGAGTTAACATTAAGATAGGTTCGTCAACAGTTTTATCTCTAGAGTTACGTTTTTTACCATCTTGCCAACCCCAATAAGAATTGTATAATTCTCCGCCTAACTTTCTAACTTCGTCAGTATTTGGAGAACTCTTTCCACGACTGTTTTCAGAATAAATAGAAGTGAAATTTAAGGAATGATGATCATTAAACTTTTTCTCAACACTAGCAAATAAGGCTTTAGCATCGTAATCTGTTCCTTCAAAATATCCTTCTTTAGCCCAACGCCCGGAAGCAGACACAACAAATGCCCAACCTGCTTTATTCATACCAGAAGCATGAGTTGCCATTGTTCTCCAACTATAATTTGTATTTGTTCCTGAAAAAGAAATTCTTGAACCTCTTCTATATATAGAAGCTCTTGTATTGATTTCTTGTGTTCCTAGAATTCCGCCAAATGTATAATCAGAAGGAGTTGAACCAGATGTGAATTCTTGGTTTCTAGTAGCATCATTTAATCCACCCCAGTTACTCCATTGAGGTCTTCCATCATAAATTTTATTCATAGTAACCCCATTGATCATGGTGGTTCCATATTCATTATCTAAACCTCTAATTCTAAAACGTGCTTGTCCCCAATTGAAGGCTGCGGCTTGTTGAAATACATCTCTGGAAGCTTGTAATAATCCCGAAGTACTTTCAGAACCACTATTGTCATCGCCTAAATCATTTTCGGTAATAGTAATTAAACTTAATTGTTGTTCTGAACTAATGTCTTCCTCTAAAACAATAACTCCTAAATCGAACATTTTTCCAGTTTCAATATCTACAGATAATAACTGGTCTTTATATCCAGCGCTTTTTATTTGTAATAATTGACTGCCTTTTGTCAATTCTTTAAAAATAAAAACACCCGCAACATCTGTAAAAGTTGTTTGATTAGTGTTTTGAATAGAAGCGACAACATTTTGTAATGGTTTTTGAGTTTTTGAATCAACTACTTTACCTGTAATTCCTGTAGAGGTTTGTGCAAAAACAAAAAACACCTGCATTACAAATAAAGTACTAATAACAAGTTTTTTCATAAATAAAATAAATTAATTTTTCTTGGTGCAAAGTCTTAATTAAAACTTAAAGCGAACAAATGTACATCTTTTAATAATATTATCTACTTTTGACCCAAAGTTTATAAAAAACTTGTTATTAAATTAATATAACTATTATGAGAATTAGAAAATTTATAGCTCTTTTCTTTGTTTTATTCGTAATTTGTGAAGCAAATGCACAGGCAAAAAAATATATAGTGCATACTGTTGCTTTTTATAATTTTGAAAATTTATTTGACACCATTAATGGTTCAAATCTTGATGAAGAATGGTTGCCAAATGGAATTCAAAACTGGACTTCCGAAAAATATCATAAAAAACTACACAATTTAGCGCGCGTACTTTCAGAAATTGGAACAACTGATAATCCTAATAATTCTCCAACACTAATAGGAGGAGCTGAAATTGAAAACAGAGGTGTGCTCGAAGATTTAATTAAAGAACCAGCTTTAATCAATAAAGATTATGGCATAGTTCACTTCGATTCTCCTGACTTGAGAGGAATTGATGTTGCATTGTTATATCAAAAAAAACATTTTAAACCCACTAGCTATAAAAACATTCCTTTATTGATCTACAAAAATCAATTAAATTCGACTGCTAAAGAGAAAAACGTAAATGATGATGCTTCTGATGATAAATCAGAAATTGACAAAGACTTAGACCGTGTTTACACTCGTGATATATTATTAGTTACCGGATTTTTAGATGGGGAAGAAGTGAATGTTATGGTAAACCACTGGCCTTCTCGTTCGGGAGGTGAAAAGAAAAGTTCTCCATTTCGTGAAGCGGCTGGAAGATTAGACAGAAAAATAATGGATTCTATTTATAAAATCAACCCAAATGCTAAAATTATTACCATGGGCGATTTGAATGATGGAACCTATAACAAAAGTGTAAAAGAAGGCATAGGTGCAAAACGCCATAAAGAAGAGGTGAAAGAATTTGGTGTATATAATCCATTTGAGGAAATGTTCTACAAAGGGAATGCAACTCTTTTCTATCGTGATGCAGGAGATATTTTTGACCAAATTATGGTTTCTGAAACCTTAATTCAAAAAGACTTTTCTTCCTATCGTTATTGGAAAGCTGGTATTTATAACAAACCCTATATGATAGCTACAACTGGCCAATATAAAGGATATCCGTTGCGACACGGAATGAATGAAATAGGGTTTAGTGATCACTTCCCCGCCTATATTTATTTGATAAAAGAAATTAAATAATATTTAAAGTCTCAATTTATTGGGGCTTTTTTATTTTTATAACTTTACATGAAAATTTAACTAATGGCAACAGCAAAACCCTTCAACCTCAACAAGTGGATAGATGAAAACCGACATTTGCTAAAACCTCCTGTTGGCAATAAAAATCTTTATGTAGATTCTGAAGATTATATCGTAATGGTTGTTGCGGGCCCAAATGCGCGAAAAGACTATCATTATAACGAAACCGAAGAATTATTCTATCAACTTGAAGGCGAAATAACTGTTTATATTCAGGAAAATGGTGAAAAGAAAGCTATGAAACTTTCTGCTGGGGATATGTACTTACATCCTGCAAAAGTTCCTCATTCACCATCAAGAACAGAAGGTTCAATTGGTTTAGTAATAGAAAGGAAGCGTTTGGCAGAAGGAGCAAAAGATGGATTGCTTTGGTTCTGCGAAAATTGTAATCATAAACTCTATGACGTTTACTTTGAATTAAATGATATTGAGAATGATTTTCAAAAACACTTTAATAATTTCTATAATTCTATGGCATTAAAAACTTGCTCAAACTGTGGAACTGTGATGGAAAATGATCCTAAATTTGTGACCAAATAATATCAAAAAATCAATTACTTTTACTAAAATTTTAAACAAATAAACTAATAGTATAATGTCAAAAATTGCTCAACTATTCGGGATGACCGAAGCTCTAGAAATACTGGGCGTAAAAGCCATCAACGAAGGAACATCAACTGGGAATAATCATTTTTCAAACGGAGAAATCATCGATAGTTATTCTCCAGTAGATGGTCAACTCATTGGAAAAGTAAAAACTACAACGGCTGCAGATTATGAAAAAGTAATGCAAACCGCAACAGCTGCTTTCCTAACTTTTAGAGCAATACCTGCACCACAACGTGGAGAAATTGTGCGTCAATTTGGAAACAAATTGAGAGAATTAAAAGAACCTCTTGGGAAATTAGTTTCTTATGAAATGGGAAAATCGTTGCAAGAAGGTTATGGCGAAGTTCAGGAAATGATTGACATCTGCGATTTTGCTGTGGGTTTATCGCGTCAATTAAACGGACAAACTATTCCATCAGAACGTCCAGGTCACGTGATGAGAGAACAATGGCATCCAATTGGTGTGGTTGGAATTATTTCTGCTTTTAACTTTCCAGTAGCAGTTTGGGCTTGGAACACCGCTTTAGCATGGATTTGTGGTGATGTTTGCGTATGGAAAGCTTCTGAAAAAGCACCTTTGTGTTCTATTGCTTGTCAAAATATTATCGCCGGAGTTTTAAAAGCCAATAATTTACCTGAGGGCATATCTTGTATCATCAACGGTGATTATAAAGTAGGCGAAATGATGACTACGGATACCAGAATTCCTTTAATTTCTGCAACAGGTTCTACAAGAATGGGGAGAATTGTTGGCGCAACAGTGGCACAACGTTTTGGAAAATCATTATTAGAATTAGGCGGAAACAATGCTATCATTATTACGCCAACAGCCGATTTAAAAGTGGTGGTTCCAGGGGCTGTTTTTGGTGCAGTTGGAACAGCTGGACAACGTTGTACTTCTACTAGAAGATTAATCATTCACGAATCGGTTTATGATAAAGTAAGAGACGCGATTGTTGGTGCTTATGGTCAATTGACTATTGGAAATCCTTTAGATCAAAAAAATCATATCGGCCCATTAATTGACACGGATGCTGTAACTACTTATTTAGTTGCTATTGAAAAAGCAAAAGCTGAAGGCGGAAAAGTATTGGTTGAAGGAGGAGTTCTTTCTGGTCAAGGATATGAATCGGGTTGTTATGTAAAACCAGCAATTATCGAAGCTGAAAACTCTTTTGAAATAGTACAACATGAAACTTTTGCACCTATTTTATATTTAATGAAATATAGTGGCGAAGTTGAAAACGCTATTGCACTTCAAAATGGGGTTGCTCAAGGTTTATCGTCTGCTATTATGACAAACGAAATGAAAGAAGCCGAAAAATTCTTGTCTTTTGCAGGTTCAGATTGCGGCATTGCCAATGTGAATATTGGAACCTCTGGAGCTGAAATTGGTGGCGCTTTTGGTGGTGAAAAAGAAACTGGAGGCGGGCGAGAATCAGGTTCTGATGCTTGGAAAGTATATATGAGAAGACAAACCAATACGGTTAACTATTCTGATCAATTACCTTTAGCACAAGGAATTAAATTTGATTTGTAGTCTACAAGAGAAAAGAATATAGAAAAAGCGTCCCAAGAAATTAGAGACGCTTTTTTTAATCTGAGAAAATTTGTGTAATCTGTGTTTTACTTTGTTTTCTTAACGTATTGCGTTAAAATAACAATATGCTGTCCTTCGACTCTACCCTCAATTTGATTGGCATTGTCCCAAACTAATTTTATGTTATGAACGGCTGCACCTCGCTTTGCCGTAAAGTTGGCTCCTTTTACATCTAAGTCTTTAATCAAAACTACAGAGTCGCCATCTTTCAATATGTTTCCATTTCCATCTTTATGTACAATTTTGCCTTCTTCATCTTCACCTTCGCCAGTTGCACCTGCCCAAATTAAGGTTTCTTCATCAAGATACATCATATCAAGTAAATCTTGTGGCCAACCCTCCGCTCTCAGTCTGTTTAGCATTCTCCATGCAACAACTTGGACGGGCTTATTTTCATTCCACATACTATCGCTTAGACATCTCCAATGATTTGGATCTGTTGCTGTAGTGTTTTCTATTTGGTTTTTGCACGTGAGGCAAACCAAGACAGAATTGTCGAGTGAGATGGCTTCTTCTTTTGTTAAATGGATTCTTAAGTCTTCGGTTGCGCCACACAATTCACATTTAGAACCGCTTCTTTCGTCTAATCTTTGGTCGATAACACTCATATCTTATAAATTAAATGATGCTCCTAAATGAAACACAAACTGATTATTATATTCTTCAAATCCTTGAACATTTGAGTCGTATTTTGCCAATGGAATTCCAGCTTCGGTATACAAACCAAAACCATGTGTGAAAAAATATCTAAAACCTAAATGCGCTCCAAAATTTTTTAATCCTAAATCTAAACCTGGATAAACATCCATTTTTTTATCTAAGCCTAAAACATTTCCAATATTGGCATTAAATCTTGCTTTACAATCAAATCTGTCGTCAAATTTTACATCACTTATAGTTCCCTCTGATACTTTTAGCAAATAGGAAGCTACAAATCCATAAGACATGTTTTCTCCAATTCCAAAGTCAGTACTAACATGAATTCCTGAACCACCACTTTGAAAACTTGTTCCAACTTGAAATTTTATGTCTCCTTTCCCCTTATAAGCCTGAGCGTTTGCCAAACTTATTATAACTAAAGCCAATATTGTAATTAGTTTTTTCATTTTCTATTAATTTACTTCAAAAGTAAATAATTAAATCAATTTCTGCCTTTTTCATTAAAATACAAATCCTTCAAGGGTTCGCTTTGCCAAAATTCTTTTGTTTCTATATCCATTATAGTTAATGGTCCATTAAAAGCCGCGCCTGTATCAATGTTCCAAACACATGCTTTTTGAATAGGAATTGTTTTTTCAATTTTAGTAACAGGAGTATGTCCAATATATATTTCACTATACAAAGTAAATCGTTTTGGATACAAATAACTTTCTTTTGAAATAGACGAATCCATTGATAAAGCAGTTTCCCAAAGTGTTCTATCCCAATAAAATAATTTGGGAAAATATTCATAAGTAATACCATTCATATTGGTAAAACCGGCATGAATAAATAAACGGTTTTTAGAATCTAAATAATAATTTTGAAGTGATGTTAGAAACTGAATATGCTCTTTTTTTGTTTCCTCTGAAATTGATGAATAGGCTGTAATTGTTGCCTCTCCTCCATGTTTAAACCATGTTTTTTCATCAAAATTTTTAGTGTTTTCGGTTAACCAATCTAACAATAGCTCATCATGATTCCCTCTGATAAAAATACAGTTTTGTTTTTTACTTAAATGTATCAAATAATCAATAACTTGTGGCGATTCACTCCATCCATCTACATAATCTCCGAGGAAAATAAGAGTGTCTTTTTTAGTCACTTTGGCTCTTTCAACAATTTGATGCAACGCACGTAATCCGCCATGAATATCCCCTATTACTAATACTCTACTCATTGTTTTTATTGTATTTCATTTTTCTTAAAATTCGCATTGCTTCTTTAAAACTAAGATAAATTATTGGCTTTTTTTGTGCCTTTAAAAAAGGTTTAACTTCAATTAATTTTTGTTTGGCATCATTAAAACCATTTAAATAACATATCATTAGAGTAGAGGATAAGTTTTCTAAATCCTTTTCTTCACTTTCTGAGAGGAGAAATCCTTTTTGCAATTTATTAATTAAAACAATAGTAGAATTATAAATATGATGTAGTATTTTTTTGTTAAACGCTGGAGGTTCAAAAAGCATTTGGGTTTCCATTTTATAATATCCGTTATCAAAAAAATGTATCGTTAATTTTTCCAATGGATAGTAGCTCGTTTTGTCGTTCAGCCCAAGAGGAACGTATTCAATTATAGTAAAACTTTGCTCGTCATAACTTATGGTAACCACATCATGTGCTGAATAAAACAGCTTTACCTGCTCATTAATCAGCTCTATATCAACTCTGGATAAATAGGTTTTATCTCTAATTTTTTTTGGTATTCCTGCCCAACAAATAACAAAAAGTTCTTTGAAAACTTTATATTTTGAAGGCATGTCTTTATGACGATTATTCGTAAAATCTATAACGCCGTCAAGTGTATAGGCAATACTGTTTCTTGAACTGTTTTCAATACTGATTACGGTTTCTATATTTTGTTTGGAATGTGGAATTTTCTCTTCCGTGGGCATCGAATTGCTTCCTCTTCTAACAAAAACGGTGTTGGCTAATATAGTATGAATGTTTTTCTTAAAAAAAGACACTTTATGCTTTGGCTTAATCGTTACTAAACCAACAACCCTGTCTTTTGGCAAGTTAGGAAAAGGGACATTTTCGTATTGAATTTTAGGTGGGTTTTCCAAATAGGCATTCACTAAATTCTGAATTCGGCTATCATCAAAAAAATCATCGCCTGTAATTTCATTGTCTTGGTCTTCTACTCCAACAACTATATAGGAATTATTAGAAGGATTAGAATTTGACAAAGCGCAAATGTGTTTTAAAAACTTAGCTTTACCTTCCTTTGTATGCAGATTTAACTGTCGCTTCTTGTCATAAAAACTACTCTCATCGTTGTGAGCAAGTAGGTTTTTGATAAGAAGACGTTTGTTTATCATTTGATTGGTTAAGGGTTGCGAGTTTCGGGTTATGGGTTGCAGGTTGCGAGTTGCGAGTTGCGGGTATTTAGATAACTCTGAACTCGAAACCCAAAACTTTATTTATCAAATTTGCTCCCTTTTATATCAGATTTGACTAAATATGCCATAAAAGCACCTATTTTTTTACTTTCTGTAATTGTTTTTTCTTTTAAGAATTCAAACTCTTCCGTTGAAATATGTTTTCTATCAAATGCTCTGTATAATTCAGATCGTAATTCTCCACACGATCCTTTAGAATAACTTAAAAACTGAATAAACTCTTTTCTACCATTTCTTTCAAATCCTTAAGCAATATTATCCATTATTGAACCTGAAGAACCATTCATTTGATTTCGTAATTCAAAATCTTTGCCGAGAAAAGAGTTTTCAAATTTATCGCAAATATCTTGACATATTTCTCTTCCTAACTGCCAAATATCAAATTTTTCAAAAGTAATTATTGTTGCCATAATTTAAAAATTTATGTTATTAAAAACCCGAAACTTTAAACCCATAACCCAAAACTAATCAACCTTTCTTCCCATACTTTCGGTCCAAATAGCGAACCAATCTTCTTGTTCTAAATTCAATTCAACGGCTTTCATTAAGGCTTGAATTCGAGCAATATTTACGGTGCCGGCAACTGGAATAATTCTAGCTGGATGTTTTAAAATCCAAGCCAATAAAATAGTGTCTGAACCAAAATGGTATTTTTCTACCAATTGAACCAACAGTTTTTTCAAGCGTCTGGTTTGCTCAATGTCTTCTCTAAAAACTGTTCCAAGGGGATTCCATGACATGGGACGAATTTTGTGCAATTGCATATAATCTAAACTTCCGTCTAACATGGATTCATAATGGGTTGCTGAAAACTGAATTTGGTTATAACTAACTTCCGTTTTTTGACGAATAAGTTCGGTTTGTGAGGCTGTAAAATTGGATATCCCAAAGTCAATGATTTTGCCTTCTTGTTTCAATTTTGCAACCGCTTCTGCTATTTCGTCGGCAACCATTAACGGGCTTGGACGATGCAATAACAAAACATCCAAATAATCGGTTTGCAAATTTTTTAATGAATTTTCTGCTGACCAGATGATATAGTCTTTGGAGTAATCGTAATATTTAATAGCGTTACTTCTACCATTTGTGTGTTGAATACCACACTTTGAAATAAACTGAATTTTGCTTCTGTCAATTTTACTTTGTTTAAATGCTTTCCCAAATTCGGCTTCGGTGGTATAATTACCATATATATCAGCATGGTCAAAACTCGTTATTTGATTTTCGACACAGATATGCATCAGATGTTCCATTTCTATAGTCGAGAGGTTTTTATCCCAAATCCCCCAATTCATGGTTCCGGCAATAATAGATGAAAGTTTTGTTAACATTTTGAATTTTTTAAAATTACATTAAAGTTCTTTTCACTTTTTGTTTCTTACAAAATTTTATTATTTTGCCTTCCAAAAATCAAAAAGGGTATCAGGTCTTAAAATTATGAAAAGAAAATCATAAATCATCCTTAAAATTAAGGTGTTTTATAAAGTTTTAACGCATTCTTAACATCTTGTAAGAGATTAAATTTTCATTTTTGAAATATTAAATTTATAACTGATACATTTTAGAATAAATAGAGTAACTATGGAAGAAATTGGTTCTGCTTTAGACATTAGAGCAATTAATGAGAAAATTGAAAGAGAAAGTGCTTTTATTGAATTGTTGACTACAGAAATGAACAAAGTTATTGTAGGTCAAAAACACATGGTAGAGCGATTATTAATTGGACTTTTAGGACAAGGACATATTCTTTTGGAAGGGGTTCCTGGTTTAGCAAAAACTTTAGCGATAAACACTTTGTCTCAAGCGGTTCAAGGAAGTTTTAGCAGAATTCAGTTTACGCCCGATTTGTTGCCTGCCGATGTTGTTGGTACAATGATTTACAATATTAAAGCCAATGAGTTTTCCATAAAAAAAGGCCCAATTTTTGCAAATTTCGTTTTAGCCGATGAAATAAATCGTGCGCCTGCCAAAGTACAATCTGCTTTATTAGAAGCGATGCAAGAAAAACAAGTGACCATTGGTGATACTACATTTAAATTGGACAGGCCGTTTTTAGTTTTAGCTACCCAAAACCCAATTGAGCAGGAAGGGACTTATCCGTTACCAGAAGCGCAAGTGGATCGTTTCATGCTTAAAACTGTTATTGATTATCCAAAAATTGACGAAGAAAGAATGGTTATTCGCCAAAATTTAAAAGGTGCTTACGAAAAAGTAAATGCTGTTGTTTCTGTTGACCAAATTCTTCGTGCACAAGAAGCGGTTCGCGAAGTATATATGGATGAAAAAATTGAAAAATACATTCTAGACATCATCTTTGCTACTCGTTATCCTGAGAAATACAAATTAGAAAGTTTAAAACCGTTAATCAGTTTTGGTGCTTCGCCGCGTGGAAGTATCAATTTAGCGAATGCAGCTAAGTGTTATGCGTTTATCAAACGTCGTGGCTATGTAATTCCAGAAGATGTTCGTGCAGTAGTGCATGATGTGTTGCGACACAGAATTGGGGTGACATATGAAGCCGAAGCTGAAAATATTACTTCAGTTGACATCATCAACAAAATTGTAAACGAAATAGAAGTACCTTAGTCAGTTATCCGTTTTCTGTTACCAGTTAGCTAATTATCATTGCTAAAACACTGACAACCGACAACCGACAATCGACAACTGAAAAAATGGAAACAAAAGACCTTCTCAAAAAAGTTCGTAAAATAGAAATCAAAACCCGAAGATTGAGCGATCACATCTTCTCGGGCGAATACCATACGTCTTTTAAAGGCCGTGGTATGACTTTCTCGGAAGTACGCCAATACCAGTTTGGCGATGATATTCGTGCCATCGATTGGAATGTTACTGCTCGCTATAACGAACCTTATGTAAAAGTTTTTGAAGAAGAACGCGAATTAACCATGATGTTAATGGTTGACATTTCAGGCTCAGAAGGTTTTGGTACCAAAAACCAATTAAAAAGTGAAATTGTTACTGAAATTGCTGCAACAATGGCTTTTTCGGCTACACAAAACAACGATAAAATTGGTCTGATTTTATTTTCTGACCAAATCGAATTATATATTCCTCCTAAAAAAGGAAAATCCCATGTATTACGAATTATCCGAGAACTGATTGAGTTCCAACCGAAGAGTAAAAAAACAGATTTGTCACAAGCTTTAAAGTTTTTATCTGGAACACAGAAAAAGAAAGCTATAGTATTTGTTATTTCTGATTTTATGGTAGAAAATGATTATGAAAAAACTTTGAAGATTGCCAGCAAAAAACACGATATCACTGGTGTTCGTGTTTACGATATTCGAGAAGAAAAAATGCCAAACATTGGAATGGTTGAAATGGAGGATGCCGAAACGGGAGAAATTTTAGTGGTAAATACAAGTTCAAAAAAAGCGCGATTGAGTTATGAAAAACAACATCAAGACAAAGTGAATTACTTTAAAGACATTTTTTCAAAATGTGGTTCGGGAACTGTAAATACGCGTGTTGACGAAAGTTATGTGACAAAATTGTTGAGTTATTTTAAATCGAGATAAAATTTATGGCAAAATTCACAAAGAGATAAGCAAAACGCGCCAGTTTTGTGTTTCAAAAATATAATCTTTGCGAACCTTGCGAAAACCTTGCGAACTTCGCGGTCAAGAAAACAAATGAAAATTAAATTATACATATTATTTTTTCTAATAACAACTTCGCTTTTTGCTCAAAAGGTGACAACATCAATTGATTCTACTAAGAAAAAAATTGGTGCTGAATTTAAGCTTACTTTAAAAACAGATGTTGATACTTTATCTAAAGTAAAATTTCCAAATGCCAAATTTTTTGGTGCTCTGGAAGTGATTCAGTCCTATAAAATAGATACTGTTAAAAACGGTGCTCGTTATGAATTAATCAAAAAATACGGATTAACTCAATTTGACAGCGGTAGATATACCATTCCAAAAATTCCTGTTTTAATAAACGGAAAACCTATTTTTTCAGATAGCATTAAAGTAGAAGTTAATACTATACAAGTTGATACATTAAAACAAAAAATGTATGATATCAAAAACATCGCTGAAGTAGAAAGCCCCTTGGGAACCTGGTGGATTTATATTTTAATTTTATTAGCGATAACTGTTGCTGGATTTTTAATTTATAAATTCATTCAGAAAAGACTAAATCAACCCAAAGTTGAAGAAATTGTTTTCAAATCCCCTATTGAAAAAGCAACTACTTTATTACAACAGTTAGAAACAAAAGAACTTTGGCAAAAAGGAGAAATCAAAAATTATTATTCGGAACTGACAAATATTGCCCGTAATTACATCGAAGAAGAAATCAATATTCCAGCTATGGAAAGTACTACTTCAGAACTCATTGAAGGATTACGAAAAGCTTCCAAACAAAAGAAATTAAAACTCTCAAACGAAACCGTTGAAAACTTAGAGAAAGTTTTAAAACAAGCAGATTTAGTAAAATTTGCTAAAGTAAAACCATTAGATTACGAAATTGAAGAGGATAAAAAACGCATTTCAAGTTCTATTGTTACCATTCACAAATCTATTCCAGAAATTGTTGAAGAAAACGATGAATTAGCAATTTGGAACGAACAACAAAAAGAACTAGCGCGCCTACAAAAACTCAAAAAACAAAAACGTAACAGAATTATTACAACAGTTGGAATTGTTTTAGGAATGTTAATGCTAATACTAATAGGATTAATCTATTTCAAAGGAATAGACTATGTAAAGGATAATTTCCTAGGTAATCCAACAAAAGAATTAGTAGAAGGCGAATGGATTTATAGCGAATATGGAAATCCAGGAGTAAAAGTAGAAACTCCAAACGTTTTAAAAAGAATAGATGCGTTGAAATCGTTGCCAAACACAACGGCAGCTATGATTAAAGAGATGCAAACATTTGTTTATGGCAATATTTTAGAAGATTTTTATATCACCGTTTCTACTACCAAATACAAAAAAGAAACACAGATAGATTTAGATAAAACAGCCGATAATTATTTGAATCTACTACAAAATCAAGGCGCACAAAACATTATTACAAAGACCGAAGATTTTGATACCCAAAAAGGAATTTCGGGTAAAAAAGCCTATGGAACTTTGACCGTTTTAGATAAAATAAAAGGAAAATCAACTAAAATGTATTATGAACTATTATTATTTAGTCAAAACGGCGGATTACAAACCATTTTAGTAATGCATAGAGAAGAAGACAAATATGGGCAACAAATAGTTGAAAGAATGCTGAATTCAGTAGAATTACAAACAACAGAATAATCATGAAAGAAGTAAGTTTTTTAAATCCTGGATTTTTCTGGTTGTTGCTATTA
Organism: Flavobacterium psychrophilum; assembly: GCA_943325515.2. Lineage (GTDB taxonomy): Bacteria > Bacteroidota > Bacteroidia > Flavobacteriales > Flavobacteriaceae > Flavobacterium > Flavobacterium psychrophilum_R. Next base: position 12,155 of record CALPPS020000006.1, on the reverse strand, counting down.
CTTCCATTGGCTATAGCTTGGCAAATTTGGAAAAGAAAACAACAAACCGCTACATTGAAAATTAGTTCTGTGAATGGTTTCAAATCACAAAAATCATTGTTGGCTAAACTAAAACCGTTCTTGTTTGCGCTTCGATTGTTAGCCTTAAGTTGTTTGATTATAGCCATGGCACGACCAAGAAAAGTTGACATAAGCAGCCAAACTAAATCCACCAAAGGAATTGACATTGTAATGGCGATTGACGTTTCGGGAAGTATGTTGGCGAAAGATTTAAAACCCAACCGTATGGAAGCATTAAAAAAAGTTGCCGCCAATTTTGTGGAAGGAAGACCAAATGACAGAATAGGAATTGTAGTTTATGCCGCCGAAGCTTATACTAAAACACCAGTTACTAGCGACAAAGCTATCGTGCAAGATGCTATTAGAGGCATAAAATATGACAACGTGCTACAAGACGGAACCGGAATTGGAATGGGTTTAACTACGGCAGTAAACAGATTAAAAGATAGCAAAGCCAAAAGCAGAGTTATAATTCTACTAACTGATGGTGTAAATAATGCAGGATTTATTGAACCAGAAACAGCTTCGCAAATTGCTAAAGAATATGGTATAAAAGTTTACACTATTGGCATTGGAACTAATGGTGATGCTATGTTTCCCTATGCTTATGCGCCAAATGGCGGGTTTTTATTCAAAATGATGCCTGTTGAGATAGACGTGAATTTATTACAAGCTATTGCTGGAAATACTGGGGGGAAATATTTCAGAGCGAACAGCAATAGCAAATTAGAATCTATTTATAGCGAAATAAATAAATTAGAAACAACTGAAATTCAAGAATTAAAATTCTATGATTATGACGAAAAATACAGACCATTTGTTTGGATAGCTGGTATTTTAGTTTTGATAGAATTTGGATTAAGAAACACTATTTACAGAAGTTTTATATAAGCCATTATGTACGAGTTAGAAGAAAAAGGATATTTGTATTTCTTGATTGTCATTCCAGTATTGACAACACTTTTCTTGTATGTCCAATTCTGGAAAAGAAAAAAACAACGCGAATTTGGCGACTTAGATTTAATCAAAAAATTGAGTCCTGAGAAATCTGTATTCAAACCAGTATTAAAATTGATAGTTTTGCTTTTAGGCTTGACCTTTTTAATCATTGGTTTAGTAAATCCAAAAATTGGTACTAAACTAGAAACTGTGAAAAGAGAAGGAATTGATATTATTTTTGCGATTGATGTTTCAAAAAGTATGTTAGCCGAAGACGTGGCGCCAAGTCGATTAGAAAAAAGTAAACAATTAGTTTCTCAAATTATCAACAATCTTGGAAGTGACAGAATAGGAATTATAGCTTATTCTGGCAGTGCTTTTCCTGTGTTGCCAATTACAACAGATTACAGTGTGGCCAAAATGTTTTTACAAGGAATGAATCCCGGAGTAATCTCAGCACAAGGAACTTCAATTGACCAAGCAATAAATTTAGCCACAACTTTCATAGATAAAAAAGATAAAACTAATAAGTTGCTCATCATTATTACTGATGGTGAAGATCATTCCAACGATGCAGTTGATGCTGCTGAAGAAGCTAAAAAATTGGGGCTAAAAATAATAACTGTTGGAGTTGGAACTGAAAAAGGAGGCCCAATTCCATTAAAAGAAAACGGAGTAACCTCCAGTTTTAAGAGAGATGATAATGGCGAGGTTGTCATCACCAAAAGAGATTCAGAAGTACTAAAAAATATTGCAAAAGCAACTGGAGGCGGTTATGTAGATGGAGATTCTACAAAAACCGTTTTAGATTATGTGAAAAATGCTTTAGATAATATACAAAAAACAGAATTTGAAAGTACGCAAATGGCTGATTTCAAATCGCAGTTTCAGTGGTTTCTAGGCTTTAGTTTTTTCTTATTATTTTTAGATGTCTTTCTACTAGAAAAAAGAACCAATTGGGTTAAAAAAATGAATCTATTTAACGAAAAGGGATAAATGAAAAAGTTGTTTTTATATAGTTTGTTTCTGATTTCCTTTTTAGCGCAAGCCCAAAAAAAGGAAAATGATAAAAATTTACCTAATGGGAACGATGCCTTCGTTGAAAAAAATTATGCTGATGCTGAAACTGAATATCGTATTTCAGAAGCTAAAAATCCCAAGAAATCTATTGCTCCATATAATTTAGGAAATGCTATTTATAGACAAAATCAAGCCGAAGAAGCTAAATATCATTATAATAAAGCACTTAAAAATGCTAAAACTCGTGAAGAAAAACACCAAGCTTTTCACAATTTAGGCAATACTTTGATGAAAGAAAAAGATTATTCAGGTGCCGTAGAAGCATATAAAAATGCGCTCAGAAACAATCCAAACGATGAAGAAACTCGTTATAACTATGCCTTGGCCAAATTATATTTGAAAAACAATCCGCCAAAGAAAGATGATAAAAAGAACAAGGATAAAGATAAAAAAGACGACAAAAAAGACAAGAAGGATAAAAATAAAGACAAAAAAGACGATAAAAAAGACGGAAACGATAAAGACAAGGACAAAAAAGACGGCAAAAACGATAAAGATAAACAAGATAATAAAGATCAAAATGGAAATAAACCACAACCACAGCCCAATGGGGTTTCTAAACAACGATTGAATAACTTATTAGACGCTGTGAATAACGAAGAGAAAAAAGTTCAAGATAAAGTTAACAAACAAAAAGTTCAAGCCAATCCTAAAAAAGCTGAAAAAGATTGGTAAAATAATTTGAAAATCAGTCCAATTGAAAATTTGAAAATGAAAAAGTTAGTAGCACTGTTTTTTTTAATTGCAAGTAATTCACTTTTAGCTCAAGTACAATTTGAAGCCAAAGTGAGCAAAAACTCTCTGGGTGTCAACGAAAGGCTTCGCATAGAATTTACCATGAATGCTGATGGGGATAACTTTCAGCCGCCAAATTTTGAAGCTTCAGGTTTTAGAGTTGTAGGCGGGCCAAGTCAATCGGTTAGTCAATCTTGGATAAACGGAAGAAGTACCTTTAACAAATCCTATATTTATATTTTATTGCCAACACAAAAAGGGGCTTTAACGATAAAACAAGCTTCGATTGAAATCAATGGTCAAGTTTATAAAACATCGCCGCTAAAAATCAACGTAACTAATGCGGTTGAAATTCCAAAAGATCCAAACGAAATGCCCGCCATCAGTGCCGATGATAATCTTTATTTGGTTGCTGATATTTCAAAAACAAATCCTTATCTCAACGAACCCATTACTGTAGTTTATAAATTATATTTCAGCTACAATATTGGAATAACCAATTGGAGAGAATTAAACAAACCAAAATACAATGATTTTTGGAGCCAAAATATTGATATCAAACAACTAAAAGCCGAAGACGGTATGTTCAAAGGCGAGCGTTATCGTTATGTAGTATTAAGAAAAACTGTTTTATATCCAACAAAATCAGGAAAACTAGAAATCGAACCGCTTTCTTTAGATATAGATTGTCAGGTTCCAACTAACAGAAGAAATTTTTGGGGACAAGCTTTGATGACCGAAGATAGCAAGAGAGTTTCTGCCGGAAGCAAAATTATTACTGTAAAAGCATTGCCAGAAAAAGGGAAACCGGATGATTTTACTGGTGCGGTTGGACGTTTTGATTTTAGAGTGAAACCATCTAAAACATTATTAAAAAATGGGGAGTCTTTTGATTTAGATTTGAGTGTGGTAGGTACAGGAAATTTGAAATTATTTACGTTGCCAAAACCTGTTTTACCTTCGGCTTTGGAAATGTATGATCCAGTTCACGATGAAAAAGTAGCAACTCCATTATCTGGAATGACGGGCAAAATTGCTGACAAATACACCATAATTCCCCAGTATAAAGGAAATTATCAGATAAAACCGTTGCGCTTTAGTTATTTTGATTTAAATACTAATAGCTATAAAACAATAGTATCTCAACCCATAACCATTACTGTTTTAGATGGTCCAAGCGTTGCAAGTTCAGGAACAACAAATCCAAATAATGTTGCAAAAAACAAAATTGAAGTAGCAAAAACATTTGCTTACAACAAACAGCAAACAATTTTAGAGCAAAACGAAAAAGATGATTTTCTTGGGTCAAATTTGTTTTATTCTTTGGTAATGTTGCCATTTTTAGCCATACCGTTATTAATTGTTGGTAAACGAAGAAAAGAAGCTTCAGACAATGATATACTAGGCAATAAAATCAAAAAGTCTAATGCTTTGGCAAAGAAATATTTATCTGAAGCCAAAAAGCATTTGGGCAATAAAGAACCGTTTTATATTGCTTTAGAAAAAGCATTACACAACTTCTTGAAAGCAAAACTCAACATTGAAACTTCAGAAATGAGTAAAGAAAAAATTTCGGAAATTCTTAAATCAAAAAATGCTGAATCTGAAACGATTTCTGATTTTATCAAGTTGACTGAAAATTGTGAATTAGCTCGATATGCTATGTCTTCGGAAAGCGCCATTCAACAAGATTATGAAAAAGCTGTTGCTATTATTTCAGAACTTGAAAAACAACTTAAATAACGAGAATCATGAAGAAGCTATTTTTTTTATTGTTATTCTTTACACAAATTATAGTGGCACAATCTCCTTTTGAACAAGGAAATCAATACTACCAAAAAGAAAATTATCAGGCGGCAATTTCAAGTTTTGAAAATATCATAAACTCTAGAAAACAATCGGCTGAAGTATATTTTAACCTTGGCAATTGTTATTACAAATTACACAAAGTGGCGCCTGCTATTTACAATTATGAAAAAGCATTGCTGTTAAGCCCCAATGATAACGAAATTAAAACAAACCTTGATTTTGCGCGAAAAATGGCTATTGATGATATCAAAGTCATTCCTAAAGTTGGTTTCAACAAATTGATTGCTGATTTTACCTCAAAATATTATTATGATACTTGGGCGTGGATTGCCGTTGTATTTGCTTTTTTATTTTTAGCTTTTTTTGCTGGTTATTATTTTTCAGAAAAAACAGTTTTGAAACGTGTTTTCTTTTTTGGAATGTTCGTTTGGTTACTCATTCTTTTTCTCAGTATTTCTTCAGGTTTTTATGAAAAAAACAGGATAAATAACGAAAAACCTGCCATAGTCTTTGCAGAAACTGCGACTGTAAAAAGCGAGCCTAAAGCTTCAAGTAATGATGCATTTGTTTTACACGAAGGAACAAAAGTTTATATTTTAGAAAGCATCGCCAACTGGAAAAAAATCGAACTTACTGATGAAACTACAGGTTGGATTGAACAAAGTGCTATTAAGGAAATAAAGAATTAGTGTTCAGTGTTCAGTAATTAGTGTTCAGTATGTGTATCTTTGCAAACTAATTTTGATATCGATTAAATCCTTCAAAAATCTTAAATCGTTAATCAACAATCACAATTCACGTGTCAAGAGACGAACAATTAAAAAACCGCTGGGAAAAGGTCGTGCAAATCCTATCTAATCAGTTTGCTGAAGGAGATGTTTTAGATTTAGACGCTATAATATATTTGATTGGTGTTCAAGAATTAGGTAAAGTTCATCAAACTTTTAAAAAAGATGAAAAACTCAACTTGATGCACATAGCTATTTGTCGATTGTTAGAACCTTATGGCTACTATGAATTCGATTTTTTTGATAAAGAAGGTTGGCCTCACTACAAAGTTAAAGAAGAATTGCCTCCACTGAAGGCTGGAGAACAATCAGTTTTGATGAAAGAAGCCATTGTAAACTATTTTGTGGAAAGAGAAGTTATTGATTGATGATTTGAGATTAACGATTTAAGATTTTTTAAGTTTTTTTTTAAAATCTGCCATCAGCAATCATTAATCATCATTCTAAAATCAGAACTTTTACCTAAATTTGCACTTTTACAAAATGACTGATGATAGATAAGATTAAAGAACACATAGAAGAAGCTAAAGCATTCAACACAAAGAATAAAGAAGCGTTAGAAAGTTTTCGTATCAAATTCTTGGGAAGTAAAGGTTTATTAAAAGAACTATTTTCTGAGTTTAAAAATATTCCAAACGACCAGAAAAAAGATTTTGGACAAGTTATCAATACTTTGAAAATGGTTGCCGAAGAGAAAGTAAAAACCATTCAACAAGAATTAGAAAGCAAAGAAGAAGTAAAAAGTTTGTATGGCGATTTATCAAGACCCGCCGAGCCCATTACTATCGGTTCGCGTCATCCGATATCATTGGTAAAAAATCAAATTATTGATATTTTTTCTACTATTGGTTTCAACGTGTCTGAAGGTCCAGAAATTGAGGACGACTGGCACAATTTCACTGCCTTAAATTTACCAGAATATCATCCTGCAAGAGACATGCAAGACACGTTTTTTATACAAACGAATCCTGATGTGTTACTTAGAACACACACGTCATCAGTTCAAGTGCGTTATATGGAAAACCATAAACCGCCAATTAGAACTATATCTCCAGGAAGAGTTTTTCGAAATGAAGCAGTTTCATCGCGTTCACACTGTATTTTTCATCAAGTAGAAGGATTGTATATTGATAAAGATGTTTCCTTTGCCGACTTAAAACAAACGCTTTTATATTTCACCGAAGAAATGTTTGGCAAATCGAAAATTCGTTTGAGACCAAGTTATTTCCCTTTTACAGAACCAAGTGCAGAAGTAGATATTTATTGGGGTTTAAAAACCGAAACTGACTATCGTATCACAAAAGGAACGGGTTGGTTAGAAATTATGGGTTGCGGAATGGTCGATCCAAATGTGTTAAAAAACTGTGGTATCAATCCTGAAGAATATAATGGTTTTGCCTTCGGAATGGGAATTGAACGTATTGCCATGTTATTATACCAAATAAGCGATATTAGAATGTTTTATGAAAACGACGTGCGTTTCTTGGAGCAATTCAAATCGAGTATTTAGATTTAAGAATGATGATTGACGAATCTCGAATTTTATAACTTCTAAAATCAAAAATCGTTAATCAAAAATCAACAATCCTATGAAATCCGACATATTAATTCCAACCGTAGAAAATGTTTTCCTTGCCGCCATTCAAGAATGGAGTGATGATTTCATGGATAAGGTTTGGAATGTATATCTTGTGAATGATTCTGACTATGATTTAGACAGCGTAATGGTCGTTTCTAAAGCTTTTGGAACACTAGATGGGGAAATGAAAAAAACGGCGCTCTTACGCCATGCTTTTATAAAAATTCCGGCAGTGTCAGTTGTGAAGATTGAGATGATTGAAAATAAGGTGTTGCGATTAAACAATGAGTTTATGGTAACTTACTTTATTGGCGGCACATTATATGATAAGAAATTCATATTCAAAGCTCAATCCATCACTCCCGATTATGTAGAAGAAGTTCCTATTTTGTTTTTAGATGGAGTTATAGTGAGATAATTATTGTTTTTTCCTGAAAATATCAGACCACGAAAGTTCACTTCCTTTTTGCTTTTGTTTCCAAAGTAAATAACCAAAAATAAAAATAGAAAATAGCAATAGCAATGAAAACGTCAACCAAAAAGAAATAGTAACTATTTCTTCTTTAAATGATTTTCCATTATTAATTAAAAATTTATTTGCGACAACTAGTAGTATTGCAAAAAAAATGCCTTTTCTAATTTGAAAACTCCATCTTTCACTCATATCAATCTAATTTTTCAGTTAGTTTCTTAAATACTTTTTTAGCCTCTTTGCCTTCATACAAAATCTCATAAACAGCATCTATAATTGGAGTTTGGGCCTTATATTCTTGGTTTAATTTGTAGGCGCTTTTTACAGCATAATAACCCTCTGCAACCATACTCATTTCCATCATTGCTGATTTTACGGTGTATCCTTTTCCAATCATGTTTCCAAACATTCTATTTCTAGAGAAAACGGAATAACCAGTCACTAATAAATCCCCTAAGTAAGCCGAATTATTAATGTTACGCTTCATCTTGTGTACTTTTCGGATAAACTTTTTCATCTCTCTGATAGCATTGCTCATAATAACAGATTGAAAGTTATCTCCATAACCCAATCCATGTGCAATTCCGGCAGCAATGGCATAAATATTTTTTAACATAGCAGCATATTCTGTACCTATAATATCATCTGACATTTTGGTTTTAATGTAGTTACTAGCAAGAACTTTTGCTACGACTTTTGCTTTCTTTGCATCGCCACAAGCAATTGTTAAGTACGAAAGACGTTCCAAGGCTACTTCTTCCGCGTGACAAGGACCTGTAATGACCCCTATATTTTCATAAGGTATATCGAATTTTTTATTAAAATGTTCTCCAACAATCAGGAACGTTTCAGGAACTATGCCTTTGATAGCTGAGAATATTACTTTATCTTTTAAATCAACTGAAAGTTTTTCTAATTCTGCGCTAAGGAAAGCTGAGGGAATAGCAAAAATCAAATAATCGGCATACGTAACAGCTTCGTTGATGTCATTGGTAAGTAGTAATTTATTGACATCAAACTCAACAGAACTCAAGTAATTAGGATTGTGTTTCTCTGTTTTTATATGGTCAATTGCAGATTGACTTCTCATGTACCAAGCTATTTCTGGTAAATTAACACACAGCATTTTTGCTATTGCTGTTGCCCAACTTCCACCGCCAATAACTGCAAATTTTGGAGAATCACTCATGAATTATCAATTTTTAATGTTTCAAAAATACTCATTTTTAGATGATAAAATGTGAACTTTTAAAAATATGAAACGCAAAAAACAGCACTATTCCAATTAGAAATAGTTTAATAACTCATTTCAACTATCTCTTTTACTCTATCTAACGTAACATTTTGTTTTTCGCCTAGGGCTTTCCACCCTCTTTCTTCAAAACGATTGACAATAAAAGCTGCTGTGTTTTGGTAGTCGTCTATATTTTCAGAAAGTTTTGTTTTCATTCCCATTATGTGAAAAAAATCAACCGTTTTTTGAATAGCTTTTTCTGCTTTCTCCTCGATAGAATTTCCAGTAATTTGCCAAACTCTTTCACCATATTGGGCTAGTTTATCTTTTTTAGTTTCAAATAAAACTCTATACAAGTTTGGACCAATAATTGCCAACGTTCTAGCATGATCTATTTCATATAATGCGGTCAATTCATGACCTATCATGTGAGTTGCCCAATCTGAAGGAACTCCTTTTTGAATTAATCCATTCAATGCCATGGTAGCACACCACATAAAATTGGAAGCTAATTTATAATCGGTTGGATTTTCAACAACACTTGGTCCGATTTCTACTAAAGTTTGCAAAATACTTTCGGCTATTCTGTCTTGTAAAAGTGCATCATTCGGGTAGGTTAAATACTGTTCCATCACATGAGTAAAGGCATCTACAACACCGTTTTGAATTTGTCTTTTTGGTAGCGAGGCAATCACATTTGGATCACAAATGGAAAACTTTGGAAATAATGCACTACCGCCAAGAACTAATTTTTCCTGAGTTGCTTCAATAGTAACCACTGAACCAGAATTCATTTCTGAACCAGTTGCTGGTAATGTTAAAACCGTTCCAAATGGGATGACTTTAGTGATATCTGTAAATAAAACTCTGTTTTTTAAAATATCTATAGGATTGCCTTCAAAATGTACTGCGCCAGAAATAAATTTTACACCATCAATCACACTTCCACCACCAACAGCAAGAATAAAGGTAATGTTTTGAGATTTTACAATTTCCACCGCTTTCATTAAAGTTTCAAACCTTGGATTAGGTTCAATGCCACTAAACTCAACCATTTCAAAACCTACTAGGGCGGCTTTAACTTGGTCATAAATACCGTTTTTAAAAATACTTCCGCCGCCATAAGCCAAAAGAATTTTTGCTCGAGCAGGAACTAATTTTGATAATTTTTCTGTTTGTCCTTTCCCAAAAACATAATTGGTAGGATTGTATAATTCGAAGTTTAACATGGCAAATTTGTTTTAGAATACAAAGTTACAAAACACTTTATGGAACGAGTGGTAAAGTAATGTTAACTTATTTCTTGTAGAAGTTATTATGATCTACATATTCCCAAACATTGTGAGGCAATAAGGGTCTAATATTCTTTTTATTTTTAATGTTTTCACGAATAAAAGTGGACGATATTTCAACTATTGGAGCATCAATTTTATGTATGCGAGGATGATTTTTAAACTCTGAATTATCTTCTCCAACTGAAACTCTTGGATAAACATAAATATCGTGATGCTGTAATATGTAGTCGTAGTTTTTCCACTTATGAAATGATTTCAGGTTGTCTTCACCCATGATTAACGAAAAGGCATGTTGAGGATATTTTTCCATTAAGTGAGCTAATGTATTTACTGTATAATTGGGTTGTAGTAGTTTAAACTCAATGTCAGAAGGTTTTATTTTTGGATACTCCTCTGTGGCCAATCGAACTAAATGCAATCGATGGTAATCATCCAATAAAGTGTTTTTTTCTTTGAGTGGATTATGCGGTGTTACAACCATCCAAATTTGCTCCAATTCAGAATGTTCTGCCAAATGATTAGCAATAATCAAATGCCCAACATGTATAGGGTTAAAAGTGCCGAAATAGAGACCGATTTTCATAAATTAGGCATTAGGTATTAGGCATTAGGCATTAGGCAAGCTTATTAACTATTGCCTTTGTTACTAATGGCTAATGGCTCATTTTAAAAATTCTTTAACCAAATCATAAGCTTCTGCTTTAGCCACATCCAAATCATAATTCTTAATGACTTTATCAAACTGCGGTGCTGTTGCCAACTCCACATGGGCTTTTGCAATTCTCATATTAATTTTATCATCCGTTTCGGTTGAACGTTCTTTTAAACGGCGTTTTAATTCATCAACGCTTGGTGGTTTTACAAAAACGGCCAGTGTTTCTTCTGGAAACTTATGTTTGATTCGCAATCCACCAGCCACATCGATATCAAAAATTACGTTTTTACCTTTGGCCCAAATACGTTCAACTTCGCTTTTCAAGGTGCCATAAAAATTATCGCGATACACTTCTTCCCATTCAATGAAATCCTCCGCTTTGATGTGTTTTTTGAAATCGGCAATCGACATAAAATAATACTCTTTTCCATCAACTTCTTCACCTCTTGGCTCACGCGTTGCAGCCGAAATAGAGAACTCCAAATTTAACTCGGATTGCGCTAATAAATGCCTGACAATGGTCGTTTTTCCTGAACCTGATGGTGCTGAGAATACTAATAATTTTCCTTTTTGCATTTTATGCTGAATTAACTTCAGTATCTGAAGATGTGTTGTCTGTTTTCTTTATTCTTTTCTCTATTTTCTTTAAAGAACATTCAAAACCTGTTCCTTAATTTTCTCTAATTCATCTTTCATCATCACCACCATTTTCTGCATTTCGGTATGATTAGATTTAGAACCCATAGTATTGATTTCTCTTCCCATTTCCTGCGTTATAAAACCTAGCTTTCTTCCGTTGGCTTCTGTTCCTGCAATGGTTTCTATGAAATAATTTAAATGATTTTCCAAACGGACTTTTTCTTCGGTAATATCGTATTTCTCAAGATAAAAAATCAACTCTTGTTCAAAACGGTTTTCATCTACATTTTCTTTTAATTCATCCAAAGCCGATCTCAATCTGGTTTTTACTGTTGCTACTCGTTCAGCATCATATGAAACCGCCTTATTCATTAATGTCATGATATTAGCGATACGATGCAAAAATTCTTTTTCCAAAGAAACACCTTCGTCTTTTCTGAATTGTGCAATATTTTCAAGAGCTTCATCAATCACGGTCTGAATTTTTTTCCAATCGTTTTCATCAATTTCGTCACGTTCTGTTTTTAAAGCATCAGGCATTCTGACTGCCATTTTCATCAATTCTGTTTCATCAGCATTCGGAATTATGGCTTTCATCTGGTTGATATAACCTCTGACTATCGGCACATTGATTTTTGATGAAGTTTCTTCACCGGTAATTTCAACATACAATGAAAAATCTATTTTTCCGCGTTCCAATCGAGCCGATATCTGGTTGCGTAAACCCAATTCCATTTCACGAAAAACAGAAGGCATTCGGGTATTCAAATCCAACCCTTTTGAGTTCAACGATTTTATTTCTACTGTAATTTTTTTGGCTGGTAATTGCAAAGTGGCTTTACCAAAACCAGTCATGGATTGTATCATTCG